>JAUXNZ010000090.1 GCA_030682595.1 Rhodocyclaceae bacterium
CCGGTGGAAATGGCCAACCCAAACCCGCGCGCGGGGGGGGAAAAGGTGCGGCGCACGGCGTACGCAGCGCAGTTTGACGAGCTATATGGCCCCGGCGCACTTAGCCAGGTGGGCCCGGCCTTCGAGCGCATCGCCGCAGCCATCGCGGCCTACGAACGGTCCGCGGAATTAGCGCCGTTCAGTTCCCGATATGACGCATTCCTGCGCGGCAAGGCTGCGCTGTCGCCACAGGAATTACGCGGCTTGCAACTTTTCGAGGACGAGAAGAAGGGCAACTGCGCCGCCTGCCACCCCAGTCAGCGCCAGCCGAACGGCGACCTGCCGCTATTCACCGACTTCACCTACGACAACATCGGCGTACCGCGCAACCCCGACAATCCGTTTTACACGCAGGACAAGCGCTTCAACCCGCAGGGGCGGAGGTTCGTGGACAAGGGGCTGGGCGGCTTTGTCAAGAAGCGCGCCGAGGATGGCAAGTTCAAGGTGCCGACGCTGCGCAACATTGCGCTGACCGCACCCTACATGCACAACGGCTATTTCAAGACCCTGCGCGGCGCCGTGGCGTTCTACAACGACCGTGACGTGCGTCCGGCCTGCAAGGGAGGCGACGCAACCGAAGCCGAGGCGCTCGGACGCGGCTGCTGGCCGCAGCCGGAAATCAGGCGCAATCTGAACAAGGAAGAAATGGGACGCCTCGGACTGACCGAGCAGGAGATCGACGACATCGTCGCCTTCATGCTGACACTGACCGACGGCTACACGCCGTAGCACCACCGCCAGTCTGGTATCGCCGTTAATAACTTATTTCCGATGGGAATTATCATCATCTAGGGGATTTGCCATGCGGTTCATGCGTTCAGTCACCTGTTTTGTCGTCTTGGCCGCAACGGCAGCGGCGTACGCGGCGGATGAAGAATCGGTACCCGACTACGCAAGCAACACCGCCATTGGCGACCCGGGCGGGCGGCGTGCCGCGTTGTTCAAGCAGGGCTTGTCCATCGAGGCGGCCTACAAACTCGACTACCTGAGAAATATGGTCGGGGGTGCCGGCCAGGGCGGCGCCAGCATGCGCAACCTGGACCTCAAACTGCGCGCCGACCTTGATCGCCTGCTGGGCTTGCCGGGCACCTCGGCCTATCTGCATGTGCTCGACAACCGCGGCGCCGGCATCAACGCACGCCATCTCGGCAGCCTGATGGGCGTCTCGAACATCGAGGTTGCCGTGCCCACCACGCGGGTCTTCCATGCCTGGGTGCAACAGACTTTTATGGAAGAGCAATGGTCGCTGCTGGCCGGTCTGTATCCGATCGACTCGGAATTTTCGGTGATGGAATCGGCCAGTGTGCTGCTGCACCCCGCCTATGGCCCGCCGGCCGATCTGGCGCTGACGCGCGGCCCGTCGATCTTCAACAATTCGGCCTTCGGTCTGCGCCTCAAATGGCAATCGCCCGACCGCACGCGCTACGCCATGGGCGCAATTCTCGACGGCATCCCCGGCGACCCGGATCGGCCCAAGGGCACGCACATCCGTTTCGACAAGGGCGACGGCAGCTTCGCCATTGCCGAAATCGGCTGGACGCCCATCGAGTTCGGTCATGTGTTCGAACCGACCGGCCCGACGCGCATGTTGCAAACCCCGGAACTCCGGGCCCACGAAAAATACGAGGGGCACGGCAAATATGCCGCCGGACTCTGGCGGTACAGCAGCAAGGTTGCCGACCAGTTCCAGACCGATGACGCCGGCGATCCGCTCAAAAAACCGTCCTGGGGCGGCTATCTGTTCGGCGAGCGCAGCCTGTTCGGCATCGGCGCAGAACCTGGGCGCTATCTCACCGGCTTCGCCCGCTACGCCTTCACCGATGGCGCTTCGACACCCATCCGCGCACAGCTCAACCTGGGCGTCAGCGTGCGCGGCCTGTTGGCCGCCCGCACCGACGACATCCTCGCGCTGGCCTGGACGGAAGGGCGCCTGGCTTCAAAGTATCGCGCGGCGCAGTGGCGCGACGCTGGCAGCGTAACCACGCGCCACGAAACAGCGGTCGAACTCACCTACCGCGCCGCCCTCACCCCCTGGTTGAGCGTGCAGCCCAACCTGCAATGGGTCCGCCATCCCGGTGGCGTGGCGGACGCGCCCACCGCACGCCTGGCCGGTTTCCGGCTCGAAATCCAGCTCTGAAAAAAGTCGGCGCTGGCTAGACGGCGCGGAGTTTTTGCCCGGCCGCCGCCAGCGTCGCTTCGTTCTTGGCGAAGCAAAAACGAATCAAACCGTAATCACTGCCATCGGGCATGAAGGCCGAAACGGGGATCACGGCGACGCCCTTCTCGATGGTCAGCCAGCGCGCGAATTCCCTATCGGGCAGGTCGTTGATCTTGTCGTAGCGCGCCAGTTGGAAATAGGTGCCATCGCTGGGCAGCAGTTCGAAGCGCGAACCCGCGAGCTGCTGGCGGAAGAAATCCCGCTTGGCCCGGTAGAACTCGGCGAGTCCCGCCGCAAAGCCCGGATCGGCGCGCAAGAAATCGGCGAGTGCCAGTTGCGACGGATGATGGACGGTGAACACGATGAACTGGTGCGCCTTGCGAAATTCGGCCATCAGCGCTGTCGGTGCCGCGCAGTAGGCGATCTTCCAGCCGGTGATGTGAAAGGTCTTGCCGAAGCTCGACACGACAAAGCTGCGCTCCTTCAGCTCCGGGTAACGCGCCAGGCTCTCGTGGCGTCCGCCGGTCGGACTGTCGGCGAAGACGATGTGCTCATACACCTCGTCGCCCAGCAGGACGATGTCGGTATTGCGCACCAGAGCGGCCAGTTGCGCCATGTCGTCCGCCGTCCACACCGTGCCGGTGGGATTGTGCGGCGTGTTCAGGATGATCATGCGCGTCCGGACGTTGATCGCGGCGGCAACCGCGGACCAGTCGGGACGGAAAGCCGGAGGACAAAGATTGATCACCCGCGCCGTGCCGCCTTGCAACTCGATTGCCGGCAAATAGCTGTCATACACCGGGGCGAAGACGATCACCTCGTCGCCCGGCCGCACACAGGCGGTGATGGCGGTGTACAGCGCCTGCGTGGCGCCGGCCGTGACGGTGATCTCGCTCTCGACGTCGTACTGCGCGCCGTAACAGGCTTCAAGCTTTGCCGCGATGGCTTCGCGCAACGGCAGTGCGCCGGCCATGGGCGGATACTGGTTGGCACCAGTGTTAACGCTGGCCATGTGATGCGCGACGCGCTCCAGCAACAGCGGTGGCGGCGAAAAATCGGGAAAACCCTGCGACAGGTTGATCGCCCCATGCTCGGCGGCCAGCCGCGACATGACGGTAAAAATGGTGGTGCCAACCTGCGGCAGACGGGAAGGCAAGGGATTCATGGCGATGGCTCGTCTGGTAAATAAAGCGGCACTCTAAACCATCGGCCGCGCCTTTGCCGCCTGCCGGAAGCGGAAGCGCCCGCGCCGCGGGAGGACGAGGGCAGTCTTACTTCAAACGGAAATTCACCTTGACCTCCGGTTTGTTCGGCAGCGTCACGGTCACGGCAACGCGAACGCCGACCCCGGCCTTGAAACTGCCTGGCGCGACCAACCGGTTGTCGCCCGCCGGTGCGAGCATGGCCGTCGTTTTGTCGCTGCCGGCATGCACGGTGGCCTCCGCCTTCCCGCCGGCGGCGGCAAGCGGCTTGCCGCGCTCGAAGAGATACAGCGTCAGCGTTTCTGCGCGGACGACCAGTTCATAGGTGACGTCGCCAACTTCGCGCACGATGCCCCCATGTTTGGGGCCGTGATCATGACCGGCGCCGGCAAAGGCGGCCGGGGCCAGCAGGCAGGCCGAGCAGCACATGGCAAACAATGTCTTTTTCATGGTGAGTTCTCCTTTTGTTAACCTTCGTTGAGTGTGTCTGTGGTGCGACGACGCACCGTATGTTTGCTTTCAATTTCGCCGCGAATTGCGCCGAAGCGCAGATACAGCGCGGGTACGACGATCATGTTGAGCACCGTCGATGAGAGCAGACCAAACAGGATGACGATCGCCATCGGCGACTGGATTTCGCTGCCCGGTTGCCCCACCGCCAGCGCCAGCGGCACCAGCGCCAGCCCGGTGGCCAGCGCGGTCATCAGGATCGGCACCAGGCGCTCCTCGGCGCCGCGCTTCACCGCCTCCAGTGGATCGCTGACGCCCTCGCGCTCCACCAGATGGTGGATATGCGCGATCATCATCACGCCGTTGCGCGTGGCGATGCCGAACAGGGTGATGAAGCCGATGATCGAGGCGACCGACAGCACGCCGCCGGCGGCGAAGACCCCGACCACGCCACCGATGATCGCCAGCGGCAGATTCAGCATCACCAAGAGCGCATCGCGCGCCGTGCGGAAGGCGATGAACAGCAGCAGGAAGATACCGACGGTGACCACGGCGCCGAGCAGCAGCAACACCTGCGCGGCCTCCTCGGCACTTTCGAACTGACCGCCGTATTCGATGTGGTAGCCCGCCGGCAGCTTGACTCCGGCGCCGACTTCCGTGCGGATGTCGGCGACCACGCCGGCCAGGTCGCGGCCGGCGACGTTGGCCATCACCACCATCTTGCGCTGTACGTTTTCGCGGCTGATCGAATACGGCGCCCGGTCGTTCTGGATGTCGGCCAGCACGGCCAGCGGCAGGCGCGCACCGCTCGGCGTGGTGATCAACGTCGCCCGAATGGCATCGAGATTGGCCCGCACCTCGGGATCGAAGCGCACCGTGAGGTCAAAGCTCGCCTGCCCCTGCTGGACGCGACTGGCAGTGACGCCGGAAAAGGCCGCCTCGATGGTTTCCGATACCTCGCGAATGGTGAGGCCGTGCCGCGCCAATGTGTCGCGCTTGAAGCGGACGGTGAGGAAGGGAATGTCGCTTTGCTGTTCGTCGCTGACATCCACCGCCCCCGCCACGCCCTGCACCACGGTCTTGACCTGGGCAGTGAGTTGCCGCAACACGCCGAGATCGGGGCCAAAGATCTTCACCGCGATGTTGGAGCGGCTGCCCGAGAGCATGTGGTCGATGCGGTGCGAGATCGGCTGGCCGACGACGATCTGGCTGCCGGGCACGCTGCTCAGGTCGGCGCGCAGCGCGACAAGGAAATCCTCCTTCGAGCGGCTGCCCATTTGCAGCGTGACTTCCATTTCCGAGGCCGACACATCCATGGCGTGCGGGTCGCCCTCGGCACGGCCGGTACGGCGCGCCGTGGCTTTGACTTCCGGGTGCGCGAGCAGAATCTGCTCGACCATCTGTCCCAGCCGGTCGGATTCTTCCAGGCTGGTGCCCGGCAGCGTGGCCATACCAATGGTCAGCGTGCCTTCGTTGAAATTGGGCAGGAAAGCGCGGCCGGCAAAAGCCAGGGCGACCAGCGCAATTGCCAGGGCAATGGCGCTGACGGCGGCGACCGCCCGCCAGCGCGTCACCGTGGCATCGAGCATTCGCCGGTAGAAGGCCTTGAGACCGTGGATGAAGCGCGGCTCGATGTTCTGGTGGACGATTTTCGACTGCGGCAAAAACAGCGCGGCCAGCACCGGCGTGACCGTGATCGCCACCAGCAGCGAAGCAGCAAGGGACACTACATAGGCAAAGCCGAGCGGCACCATCAGCCGCCCCTCGACGCCGGAGAGGAAGAACAGCGGCAGGAACACCAGCATGATGATCAGCGTGGCGAAGACGATGGAGCCCTGGATTTCCTTGGCTGCCTCGAACACCACATGCGGCGTGGCGGCTTGATCGCTGGATGGCTTGGCGAGGTTCTCGCGCAGGCGGCGCACGATGTTCTCGACCACGATGATGGCATCGTCCACCAGCGCGCCCAGCGCGATGGCCATGCCGCCCAGCGTCATGGTGTTGATGGTGACGCCGAGCGCCTTCATCGACAGGATTGCCGCCACCAGCGACAGCGGAATCGCCAGCAAGGTAATCGCCGTGGCGCGGGCCGAAAGCAGGAAGGCGAAGACGATCGCGATCACCAGGATCGCGCCTTCGACCAGCGCGGTCAGCAGGTTGTCGATGGAGACGCGGATGAAATCGGCCTGGCGAAAGATGTGGCTTTCGATCTTCATCCCCGCCGGCAGGCCGGCCTGGATTTCGGCCAGCGTGCGGTCGAGCCGGTCGGTCAGTTCCAGTGTATTGGCGCCTGGCTGCTTCTGGATACCCAGCACGACCGCCGGCTTGCCGTTGTGCGAGCCGACGCCGCGCTTGGGCGCCACGCCGATGCCGACCTCGGCAACATGGCGGATCAGCACCGGCTGTCCCATTTGCCCGGATTCCCCGGGGCGCAACGCAACCAAGGTCTCGGCAATGTCTTCCAGCACCGCGATGCGGCCCAGCCCCTGGATCAGGTATTCCTGGCCATTCTCGACGTAGAAACCGGCGGTGGCGTTCTGGTTGGCATCCCTGAGCGCCTGCACGACTTCCTGCACGGTCAGCTTGTAGGCGGCCAGGCGCTCGGGCTTCAGCGTCACCTGGAACTGCTGCGTATCGCCGCCGATGGGCAGCACCTCGGCCACGCCGGGCACGGCCAGAATGCGCCGCTTCAACACCTGTTCGGCCGCGTTCTTCAGTTCCATGCCAGTGTGCTTGTCGGAGGCGAGCGCGATGAACAGGATTTCGCCCATGATCGACGCCGCCGGCGTCATGGCCGGGGCCGGGATGTCCGCCGGCAGGGCCGCCCGCGCCACTTGCAGGCGCTCGGCCACCACCTGGCGCGCCAGGTACAGGTCGGTGCCCCATTCGAACTCCACCGTGACCACCGACAGCCCGATCTTGGTCGACGAGCGCACCCGGCGCACGCCGGGCGCGCCGTTGAGCGCCGTTTCGATGGGAAAGGTGACCAGGCTTTCGACATCGGTCGGCGCCATACCGTGGGCTTCGGTAACGACCGTGACGGAGGGCGCGGTCAGGTCGGGGAACACGTCCACCGGTGTTTTTGTCGCCTGCCAGCCGCCCCAGGCCAGCAACAGCACGCCGGCGAGGACGACAAAGAGCTTGTTCCTGAGCGACCAGGAGATGATGTGTCCGATCATTATTTTTCTCCGCTCAGTGGGCGTGGCCGTGGCCGATTTTGGCGGTGTTGGCAGCGGCCAGCTTGATCAGGTAAGCGCCCCGTGAAACCACGCGCTGCCCTGGCTCCAGCCCCTCCACCACCTCGACCCAATCACCCTCGCGGGTGCCCAGCCGTACCGGTCGCCGCTCGAAGGATTCACCGCCGGTCATGACGAAAACCACGGCAAGGCCATTCTCGTCGAGCACGGCAGAACCGGGAATGGCCAGCGCTGTGCGCGGCGCGGCGACGAACACCTGCGCCTTGGCGGACATGCCGACGAAAAGGCGTGGGTCGGGTTTCTCAAACTCGAACACCACCGGCACGCTGCGCGTGGTCGCATCGACCGCGCCGCCGATCGCGATCAGACGACCGTTCTTGCCCGCCTCGACCACGAAGGCCTGGTCGATGCCATCGACGCGAAATGCCGTGCCGCTGGGCGCGGTGAGCCGCGCCACCTCGGATTCGGGCACGCGCAGTTCCAGCCACAGCGCACGACGGTTGACGATGTGGAACAGCAGCGCGCCTTCGGCCGCAAAGGCGCCGGGAGATACGCGCACATCCGCGAGCGTGCCGGACACCGGCGCGCGCAGCGGTATGCCGCCGCTGCCACCCACCTGGCCGAGCCGCTGGCGCGCGGCGTCGTGATCGGCGCGCGCCGCGGTTTCGGCCGCGCGTGCCGCGAACAGGCGTTTTTCCGGCACTGCCTCGTCCTTGAACAGGCTTTCCATGCGGGCGCGCTCGCGCTCGGCCTGCACCAACTCCACCTTCGTTTTGCTGGCGGTTGCCTGCAGCGAGGCGTAGTCGGTGTCGCCGCCCAGGCGCGGCGACAGCCAGGCGAGGAGGTCGCCTTTGTTCACGGTCTGGCCGAGTTGCGGGAACTTGCCCGCCGGCTGCACCTGCCCCGTCACCGGAGCAGTCAGCAGCGCCTCGCCATCCGGCCGGGCGCGCAGCACGCCGGTGGCGGCGACGGCGGGACGCAGCGGTCGCTTCACGGCCTCGGCAGTGGCGAAATCCACCTTCCACTGCTGTTCCTTGGTGAAGCCAATTTCACCACTTGCGCCTTCCTCGTGTTCCTCACCTGCTGCATCGGCAGTCTTGCGGTCGGCGTGCACGGTCACCGGCCCGAGTTCGTGGCGCACGGTGAATTCGGCGGTCGCCACCTCGATGGCGAGTTCGCGCATCCCCGCCTGTTGCGGCAGTGCCACGGGGCGGAAGATACCGGGCTGGCTGGCGGCATCCACGGAAAAAATTTCATCCGGCTGGCCGTCGCCAGAGAGAATTACCGTCACTTTGCCGGCAGTGACGGCACGAAAATCCGCAAGCCGGGTGAGGTGGGCGGCGAAGGTGGATTTTTCGCCGACCACCAGGCGCGGAAACTCGACGAAAAGTTCGCTGCGCTCGGTGAAATGGGTGATCTTTTCACCGCCCGGCGGATGCCCCTGTTCGGCTTCGGCGGCGAGTTTGGCGCCGAAGCCGGGGATGGAGCTCGTGTCACCGCAAGCGGCGAGCAACAAGGCGGCGATCAGGGCCGCCGCCAGTGAGGCATGGTGTGGAGTCTTCATTTGGGGTGATTTCCTGTCAATTGGTCAAGTTCGATGCGGACTTCGCGCGCTTTCCATTCGAGGGCCAGAGCCGTGGTTTCGGCTTCCAGCGCGCCCTTGTAGGCATCGAGCAGTTCGAGAATGGTGGATTCGCCGGCGCGGTAGGCGGTTTCGGCGATGCGAACAAGCTCTGCCGAAGGGGTGGCGGCTGTGCCGCGGAAACGTTCGGCGGCAATGATCAGTTGTGTGAGTTGCCGGTGCAGACCGGCAAGTTCGCCTTCCGCCTGCTGGCGCGCGAGATCCAGCTCCGCGCGCGCCGCCTGGGCCTGCGCGGCGCTGCGCCGGTCGCCCGCCTGCTGGCGGTCGAAGAGCGGCAGGCTGAGGGCAAGCATGACCAGATTGCCGTTTTCACGCAGCGCGCCATCGTCCGCGCGCTTGCCGCCAATGCCGACGGTGAGTTCGGGCAGATTGCGCCGCGCGGCGGCGTTGTCGGCCTGGGCCGCGTCGACGCGTGCCGCCAGCGCGGAGAGGTCGGGCCGCGCGGCAAGCCTGGCCTGCAAGGCGGGCATGGCAGGCGGCGGCTCCGGCAACAGTCGACCGTCGACACCCTCAACCACGGTGCGGCCGATCAGCGCGGCCAGCCGGGCGCGGGCGCGCTCCAGATCGGCGTGCGTCTCGGCCAGCCTGGCTTCGGCGCTGCGTTGTTCGCGTTCCAGGCGGCGGCGGTCATAACCGGCCACCTCGCCAGCGCGGGCGAGCTTGTCTACGACACTCCCGATCACGGCGAAGCGCGCGCTCCACTCGCCGACGGCGCGCAGTGTTTCCTGCCGGTGCAGCAGGTCATGAAAGGCGCGCCGCAGTTCGACCGCGCGCTCGTTCTTCCGGGCCAGATTGTCCGACTCGCTGGCGCGGATGCGATGGCGTGCCGCGTCCTCGCGCAAGCCACGGCGCCCGGAGAGGTCGAGCGGTTGCATCAGTTGCCAACTGGTCTCGCGCGTGACGCCGGTCTTGTCGCGTGTCAGTTCCAGCGTGGGGTTCGCCCAGGTGCCGGCCGCCAGCGCATCCGCCTCGGCTTCGCCGACACGGGCTTGCAGCAGATCGGAAAACTCCGGGCGCGACAGGCCGAGACGCAGCGCCTCGGCTTCGGTAATACCCGTGCCGGCCTGTGCGCAAGCAGTGCTCAAGCCAAGAAGCAGAGCGGCCAGAGTAACTATGGCGCGTGAAAAATGATGGGGATACATCGAAATCCTCGTTCAAACAGATTGGGATTTCGACGGGACGCAGCCGAACCCGATCAAGGGTTCGTGCGTGGTGCGCTACAAATAAATAAAGCGTCCCGCCGACTCAGGCGACGATGGACGCAGCTCTCGGGGGCCGTTCGGGACGGAGCGGAATGGCCGAACTGAAAGTTTCGGCAATGCGGGGCAGGGAGGCGCCCGTGGCAATCGGCAAGTTCAGTCCGACCGGGGTAGGCAGTATCAGGGAGAACACCGGATGGACATGCGCGTGGTGATGGTCGCTCGCCTGCTGCGAGGAATCGGCGGTACTGTCTTGCCCGATATTGCCCACTGCGTCGTCGCCCTCATGAGCGTGATCGAGAAAGTGGGTGTGATGACCCGGCTGCGCGGCGTGCTGCAACACCATCACGGCAGCGAAAGCCGCGTTGAACGGAATCAGAACGGCGAGCAAGAGCGGCAGGAAAAAACGCATGGGCCGGACTATATCAGATGGGCAGGCCTGGCCCGCTCCAGCACGCAGAGCAGACGCGACGTGTCTTCGGTTCCCCAACCCGCCGCCATCAGGCCGTCGAGCTGTTGCATCACCGTGGCGCCAACCGGCAGCGGCACGCCCTGCCGCGTCGCCTCGGCCATCACCATGACAAAGTCCTTGTGGTGCAGGCGCGCCACCACGCCCGGGGCGAAATCACGCGCCGCCATCTTGGCGCCGAAAAATTCGAGGACGCGCGAACCTGCCGAGCCGCCTTGCAGCGCCTGCCGCACCTTGTTGAAATCGACGCCGGCGGCCGCCGCCAGGCGCGCCGCCTCGGCCGTCGCTTCGATGGCCGCCACCATCACCAACTGATTGCAGGCCTTCGCCACCTGCCCGGCGCCGGACGCGCCGGCATGCACGATGGTCTTGCCGAGGCAGGCGAACAGCGGGTCGAGCCGTTCCGCCAGCGCCGACTTTCCACCCCACATGATGGCCAGCGTCGCCGCCCGCGCACCCGCCGTGCCGCCGGAAACCGGGGCATCGACAAAATCGACGCCTTGTTCCGCATAGCGCCTGGCGAGTTCGCGCGCCGCTTGCGGAGCAATGGTCGAGAAATCGAGGTGCACGCTGCCGGGTTTCAAGGCGGTGATCAGTTGGGCGGCGAGTTCCTCGACATCGGCGCTGCCGGTGACATTGGTGCAGACGATCTCGCTGTGCCGGGCAAGCTCTGCCGGGCTTTCAGCCCAGTCTGCTCCTCGTTCCAGCAGAAAGT
>JAUXNZ010000122.1 GCA_030682595.1 Rhodocyclaceae bacterium
AGCCGGTAGTGCTTGTTGAAACCATCGATCAGGGTTTGGGAGATCCTGAGCGCGGTGGCACTCGCTGACTGATCAGTCTTTACTCCGATATTTGCCGATATTTCCATGCTATTCCCGGATAATTTGGTTGTGACCGCAACCTGACAGTGACCTTCGGTCGCTCACGACCAAAAGTGGCAAGCCGTTTTTGGTAGATAATGGCCGCAGTTTACCCACACTGGAGCAGGCACATGAGCACATCCCATATCAAGGTTCCCGCAGGTCAGAAAATTGTTGCCGGACAACCCACTCCGGACAACCCCATCATTCCCTTCATCGAAGGCGACGGCATCGGCATCGACATCACGCCGGTGATGCAGGCGGTCGTCGACGCCGCGGTGGCCAAGGCTTACGGCGGCAAAAAGAAAATCTCCTGGATGGAAGTATATGCCGGCGAAAAATCCACCCGCCTGTATGGCCCGGATGTCTGGATGCCGGAAGAAACCCTGAACGCCTGCAAGGAGTACGCCGTTTCGATCAAGGGCCCGATGACCACGCCGGTGGGCGGCGGCATCCGCTCGCTGAACGTCGCGCTGCGCCAGGAACTCGACCTCTATCAGTGCGTGCGCCCGGTGCGCTACTTCAAGGGCGTGCCCTCGCCGCTCAAGGACCCGACCAAGACCGACATGGTGATCTATCGCGAGAACACGGAAGACATCTACGCCGGCATCGAATGGGCCGCCGAATCGGAAGGCGCGAAGAAGGTCATCAAGTTCCTGCAGGACGAAATGGGCGTCAAGAAGATCCGCTTCCCCGCCACGTCGGGGATCGGCATCAAGCCGGTATCGCGGGAAGGCACTGCGCGCCTGATGCGCGCGGCGATCAAGTACGCCATCGCCAATGACCGCAAGAGCATTACCCTGGTGCACAAGGGCAACATCCAGAAATACACCGAGGGCGCCTTCCGCGACTGGGGATATGAAGTGGCGCAAAAGGAGTTCGGCGCCAAGCCCATCGACGGCGGCCCCTGGTGCAGTTTCAAGAATCCCAACACCGGCCGCGAAATCGTCGTCAAGGACGCCATCGCCGACGCTTTCCTGCAACAAATTCTGCTGCGGCCCGCCGAATATGACGTGATCGCCACGCTCAACCTGAACGGCGACTACATCTCCGACGCGCTGGCCGCACAGGTTGGTGGCATCGGTATCGCCCCGGGCGCCAACATTTCCGACCAATATGCGGTGTTCGAGGCCACCCACGGCACGGCGCCGAAGTATGCCGGCAAGGACTACGTCAACCCGGGCTCGCTGATCCTCTCCGCCGAGATGATGTTGCGTCACATGGGCTGGACGGAAGCCGCCGACCTGATCATCAAGTCGATGGAAGCAGCCATTGCCGACAAGATCGTCACCTACGACTTTGCGCGTCTGATGGAAGGCGCCAAGGAAGTGAAGTGCTCGGCCTTTGGTCAGGCGATGATCGACAGGATGTAACTTTCATGGTTGGTGAGTCCACCCCCGTGCCATGAAATCCGTTAAATGCAATAAAACACCCCCCCCCCCCAGCCCCCGCCCCGGGGCGGGGGGCAAAGTTTGTTCGCTGCGCTCGGCTATTACGGGGTAGCGCTACATCAGTTTGGGAGCGGATCGCGGCTGGCGCCGCGTGCCCACAAAAAAAGCCCGCCGATTGGCGGGCTTTCACTTTCAGCGCCGACAAGCTTCGGCGCTGGCCAGACGACGATCAGGCCTTCTGGATGTTTGAAGCCTGCTTGCCCTTGGGGCCCTGCACGACTTCGAAGCTGACCTTTTCTGCCTCTTTCAGGGTCTTGAAGCCCGGCATGTTGATTGCGGAGAAGTGCGCGAACAAGTCCTCGCTGCCATCATCCGGCGTGATAAAACCAAAACCCTTGGAATCATTGAACCACTTGACGGTACCCGTTGCCATAAAACCTCTTTCATAAAACGTGACACATAACCAGCAAGCTTGGCGGAATGCCGCGTTACTGGCGACATGTTTGTGTTGCAAGTTCTCGACAGCGGAGAAAACCGAAGCGGTGAACCTTGAACCAAACACGCTCGCCTTTTACGCAGGTTTTTTGTCGGCGTCAACTATTTTCGATGTTGCGCAACAGCATGACATAAACTTTCCAGCGCAACCCGGAACCACGCAGCCCAGGCGTCCGGGGGGATGGGGCCCATTTCACCGCGCTTTTCCCCTGATGGGGGCGCGGTTGAATGGTGTTTGATTCGCATTAGAATCACCATATGGTCACTCGCAAGCAAACGCTCCACGATGCAGGTGTCGCCCTGGAGCCCGAGCAACAAAAAGTCAAGCCGCCGCCACTCTACAAAGTGCTGCTGCTCAATGACGATTACACGCCGATGGATTTTGTCATCGTCGTGCTGGAGAAGTTTTTTCGGATGCGCCGCGAACAGGCCACTGTGGTGATGTTGAGGGTGCATCGGGATGGTCGTGGGGTGTGCGGTATATTTCCGCGCGACTTGGCCGTTACCAAGGTTGAGCAGGTGAACGAATTCGCCAAACGCCACCAGCATCCGCTGGCCTGTGTAATGGAAGAGAATTGAATCGAAAGGTAATGTGATGATCGCCCAGGAACTTGAAGTCAGCTTGCACATGGCCTTTGTCGAAGCGCGACAGAAGCGGCATGAATTCATCACGGTCGAGCATCTGTTGCTGGCGCTGCTCGACAACCCCTCGGCCGCCGAGGTGCTGCGCGCCTGTGCCGCCAACATCGAGGAGTTGCGCCGCGAGGTGGCTGGTTTCATCGACCAGCACACCCCCACCGTGGCGGGCGACAGCGAGATCGACACCCAGCCGACGCTCGGCTTCCAGCGCGTCATCCAGCGCGCCATCCTGCATGTGCAATCCTCGGGCAAAAAAGAGGTGAATGGCGCCAATGTGCTGGTGGCGATTTTTGGCGAAAAGGATTCGCATGCCGTCTACTTCCTGCAAAAGCAAAGCGTCTCGCGCCTCGACGTGGTGAACTTCATTTCCCACGGCATCACCAAGACACCGCAACCCGCCGGCAAAGGCGAGACAACGACCGAGCCTGAAACCGAGGCGCCGCAACAGGCGAGTGCGCTCGACAACTTCACGCAAAACCTCAACCAGCTCGCGCTGACCGGCAAGATCGACCCCTTGATCGGTCGCGACAAGGAACTCGAACGCGTCATTCAGACACTCTGCCGCCGCCGCAAGAACAATCCGTTGCTGGTCGGCGAAGCCGGTGTTGGCAAAACCGCCATCGCCGAAGGCCTGGCACTGCGCATCGCCGCGAACCGCGTGCCGGAAATCCTGGCGGGCGCGACGGTTTATGCGCTGGACATGGGGGCGCTGCTGGCCGGCACCAAATATCGCGGCGATTTCGAGCAACGCCTCAAGGCGGTGCTCAAGCAACTGATCGACGACCCGCAGGCGATTCTCTTCATCGACGAGATCCACACCCTGATCGGTGCCGGCGCGGCATCGGGCGGCACGCTCGATGCGTCGAATCTGCTGAAACCGGCACTCTCCTCCGGCACCGTTAAATGCATCGGCGCCACCACCTACAACGAGTTTCGCGGCGTGTTCGAGAAAGACCACGCCCTGTCGCGCCGCTTCCAGAAAATCGATGTCAATGAACCGAGCGTCGACGAAACGGTGTCGATCCTGCGCGGCCTCAAGACGCGCTTCGAGGAGCACCACGGCATCAAGTATTCGGCCGCCGCCATCACCAACGCCGCCGAGCTTTCCGCCAAGTACATCACCGACCGGCACCTGCCGGACAAGGCCATCGACGTCATCGACGAGGCCGGCGCCGCGCAGCGCATCCTGCCCAAGTCGAAGCAGAAGAAGGTCATCGGCAAACAGGAAATCGAGGAGATCGTCGCCAAGATCGCCCGCATCCCGCCGCAGCATGTCTCGGCCGACGACCGTTCGGCGCTGAAAAACCTCGACCGCGACCTGAAGAGCGTGGT
>JAUXNZ010000127.1 GCA_030682595.1 Rhodocyclaceae bacterium
CGCCGGGTCGTGCGCGGCCTGGTTGGGCAATACGCCGAGCAGCGGCGCGGGCAGGAGGGCCACCAGTGCCGCGATGTTTTCCTCGCGTCGGGCCATTGCCGGATCGATGCTGTTGGCCACCCAGCCGGCCAGGGTCAAACCGTTGTGAAGAATGGCGGCGGCGGTGAGCCGGGCGTGGTTGATGCAACCCAGGCGCAGACCGACCACCAGAATGACTGGCAGGTTCAGGCGGATGGCCAGGTCGGCGGTATCGATTTTTTCGCCCAGCGGCACGAGAAAACCGCCGGCGCCCTCGACCAGGGTGAGATCGGCCCCTGCGGAGAGTTGATCGAAGGCGCGCTGGATCACATCGAGGTCAATGGCCCGCCCGGATTCGGCGGCGGCGATATGGGGCGCGATGGGGGGCGCGAAGCAGTAGGGATTGACGAGTTCCGGCTTCCCGACAAATGAACTGGCGGCCGTCAGCCGTTCGACATCTTCGTTGTGGCCCATGTTGTCCGTGCCGGCGGCCACCGGTTTCATGCCGACTGCCCTGAGTCCCTGTTGCCGGGCCGCGTGGAGCAGGGCGCAGGTGACGAGGGTTTTGCCGACCTCGGTGTCGGTGCCGGTTACAAAGTACGCTTGCTTGCTGTGCACAGGATGACCTCGTAAGTCGCGGGAAGACCGTCAGCTTCCCGCAGGGATTCGTAGCGTGTTTCGACCGCTTGCCAGATCTGGCGACCGAACAATCCCGGCCGGCGGTTTGCCCCGACCTGATTTGCGCCGAGCGATTTCAGGGCGCGCAGCAGTGCTTTCAGATCAGGGTGGAAGCGGCGGATGCTGCGGGTTTCCAGCGTCACATTGCGCAAGCCCGTCGCGGCACAGGCCTCGGCAATTGCCTTTTCCGGAGAAAATTCAAGTACATGGCGGTGCTGATCGACGCCGGCGAATGCGCTATGCAGTTCGGTCAGCGTGCCAGCGCCGAGGCTACTGACGGCGAGCACGCCGCCGGGCGCGAGCACGCGCGCGGCTTCGGCGATAACGCGTTGCGTGTCGCACCACTGGATCGAGAGGCTTGACCAGTAAAGATCGAAGGTGTTTGCCGGAAGGGGTAGCGCCTCGATGTCGGCGCAGATCCGATCGCCTTCTGTGTTTTTTAACATCCCGCGGGCGAAGTCGGCGGCGACCAGGCGTGCTGCCGGCCAGCGCGCAGCAAGCAGGCGCAGGCCGTAACCGGTGCCGCAGCCGGCGTCGAGGACCGAACTGGCCAAAGTCGGCGCTGGCAGGACGGCGTCCAGGAGTTCGCAGACCTGCCGTTGCAGCCCGGCGACAGAGTCGTAGCTGGCGGCGGCGCGGTCGAAGGATTCGCGGATTGCGCGTTTATTCATGGGCAAAGCGCGCCAGCAAATCGGCACAGCGCTCCGGTTGCGCAAGAAAGGGCGCGTGGGCAGCCATGGGCAAGACTTCCAGGCGGGCATCCGGCAGATGTTCCACCAGCCATTCGGCAGCCGCCAGCGGCATCAGGGTATCGTGTGCGCCGTGCAGCAAAAGGACGGGTTGGCGGATGCGGCTGACATCCTGGCGCAAGTCGGTGTCGCGCAGGATGTTCAGTCCGGCGGCCAAGGTGGCGGGGGTTGCCTGTGTATCCAGCAGCGCCGAGAGTTCGCGGGTCAGGCGACGTGAATCGTTATCACCCTGATTCAGCAATGCAGCAAAGCGCCGCAGCGCCGCGCGCGGACTGGCGGTGACGGCAGCGGCGAATTCTTCCAGCAGGCCTGGCGGCTGGCCGTGCGGCCAGTCGGGTGCCTGCACGAAACGCGGCGTCGCGCCGATCAGGACGAGGCGGGCGATTTTTTCGGGCTGATTCAGCGCCCATTGCAGCGCGGTCAGCGCGCCCAGCGACCAGCCGCATATCACAGCATTGGCAGGCAGGTCGTCGCCAGCCGAATGGATGCGAAAATCTTTTTCCAGCAACCTGGCAAGCGGCTGCCAGACGCGGGCATCGAAGCCCCAGCCGGGGATTAGCACCAAATCTTTCACGGCGCGATGTCGGAGAGCGCTTCCAGCAGCCGGTCCACCTGCGCCTCGGTATGCAGGGCAGAAAGGGAAATGCGCAGTCGCGCCAGACCTTCCGCTACGGTCGGCGGGCGGATCGCCGGTACCCAGATGCCCCGTTGCTTGAGCGCTTCGGCGAGAGCGACGCTTGCATGGTTCTCACCGATGACGAGCGGCTGGATCGGGGTAGTCGAGGGCAGCATTCGCCAGCCGGTTCTGGCGCACAGTGGCGCCAATCCACTGCGCAGCCGGACGATCAGTGATTGCAGATGGGCGCGCCGATCATCACCGGCTGCAATGAGTTGCAGGCTTGTCAGCAGTGTCGCGGCCAGCATCGGCGGCGCGGCGGTGGTGAACATCGCTGTGCGCGCCTTCTGCGTCAGCCATTCGATGACCGGGCCGTCGCCCGCGACGAAGGCGCCGGCGACGCCGGCGGCCTTGCCCAGCGTGCCCATGACGAGCAGCCGGCCGGTCGGCTTGAGGCCGTAGTGGGCGAGCGTGCCGCGTCCTTCGGGGCCGAGCACGCCAAAGCCGTGGGCATCATCGACCACCAGCCAGGCGTCGTAGCGTTCGGCGAGCGCCAGGAGTTCCGGCAGCGGCGCGATGTCGCCATCCATGCTGAAGACGGCATCGGTGAGGATCAGACGGTGCTTGGCACGGTTGGCAGTCAGTTGTCCTTCCAGCACGGCGACATCGAGATGCGGATAGCGATGGCTGAAAGCCGGCGACAGCCGCACGGCGTCGATCAGCGAGGCGTGGTTGAGCTTGTCGGCGAAGATGACGTCGCCGCGCCCGGCCAGCGCGGGCACCAGCCCGAGGTTGGCCATGTAGCCGGTGGCGAAGCACAGCGCCCGCTCCGCGCCGACGAAGGCGGCCAGCTTGGTTTCAAGTTCTTGATGCGGACGGAAATGCCCGCCGAGGAAATGTGAAGCGCCGGCGCCGACGCCCCAGCGGTGCGCTGCTGCGACCGCAGCTTCGATCCGGCGCGGAGCGGCGGCCCGGCCGAGATAGTCGTTGCTGGCAAAGGCCAGCAACGGCTGGCCGTCGAGGATCATCTGCGGACCGCAGCAAGAGTCGGCGCTGACGGGACGGCGCAACAGGCCGGCTGCGGCCATTGCAGCCAGTTCAGTTTTAATGCTCTCTGGATTCATGGGCGGAGGGAGGCATCCAGTGTCGCGAGGGTGGCGTGGCAGAGGTGGGCGGTTTCCGCCGCGTCGAGGATGTAGGGCGGCATCAGATAGACGGTGTTGCCGATTGGCCGGAGCAGCACTTCGCGCGCCAGTGCGGCGCGGTGGAAGCGTCTTGAGAAACCCGCGTCGGCGATTACATCGAATGCGAAGATCATGCCGCGCCGGCGGTAGTGGCGGACGTTCGGGTGATCGGCCAATGGCGCCAGCAGCGCGTCGATGCGCTCTGCGCGGGCAAGGTTGGCGTTAAGCACAGCGTCTGTCGCGAAGATATCCAGACTCGCCAGCGCCGCCCGGCAGGCGAGCGGATTGCCGGTGTAGGAATGCGAGTGGAGGAAGCCCCGCGCCGTGGCGTCGGCGTAGAAGGCGGCGTAAATGGCGTCCGTCGTCAACACGGCGGAGAGCGGCAGGTAGCCGCCGGAAATGCCCTTCGACAGGCAGAGAAAATCGGGTGTGATGGCGGCCTGCTCAAAGGCGAAGAAGCTGCCGGTACGGCCAAAGCCGACGGCGATCTCGTCGCAGATCAGATGCACTTCGTGGCGATCGCACAACGCACGGGCCAATCGCAGGTATTCGGGGTCGTGCATGGCCATGCCGCTGGCGCACTGTACCAGCGGCTCGACGATCAGGGCGGCGATGCGGCCGTGATGCTCGGCCAGATGTGCCTCCAGTGCGGCGGCGGCGCTTTTCGCGGCTTCGCTTGCCGATGCGGCGTTCCGTGCATCGGGCGAGGGCAGCACCGTGGCGGCGCGCAGCAGCGGCCCGTAGGCATCACGGAAGACAGGAATGTCGGTCACCGCCAGCGCACCGACGGTTTCGCCGTGATAGCCGCCGGCGAGACAGAGGAATTCCTGCTTTTCCGGTCGGCCGCTGTTCTTCCAGTAGTGAAAGGACATCTTGAGCGCGATCTCGGTGGCCGAAGCGCCGTCGGAGGCATAGAAACAGTGGCCCAACTTGTTGCCAGTCAGCGCCGCAAGACGTTCGGCCAGTTGCACCGCCGGTTCATGGGTGAAACCGGCGAGCATGACGTGTTCGAGCGTCTCCAATTGATCACGCAGCGCCGCGTTGATGCGCGGGTTGCAATGACCGAAGAGATTGACCCACCAGGAAC
>JAUXNZ010000134.1 GCA_030682595.1 Rhodocyclaceae bacterium
TCGGCATCGATCACCGCGGCAACACAACGATCGCGGTTGTAGATCATTTGCGGTTCCTCAACTGACAGACGAACCACTTCGGAAAACTGCTGCTTGGCTTGGGCGATGTTCCAGGACATGACGGCCTCCTTATATCCACAATTTGTGACCATTATAGTCACAAATTGTGGATCAGAAGTGCAGCGCCCGTTTATCCACCGCTAAAGCCGCCTCGTGCATCACCTCGGACAGGGTGGGATGCGCATGGCAGATGCGGGCGATGTCTTCCGATACCGCGCCGAACTCCATCGCCGTAACCGCTTCGGCGATCAGTTCGGAGGCGTTGGCACCGATGATATGCACGCCGAGGATGGTGTCGGTCCTGGCGCAGGCCAGCATCCTGACGAAGCCGCTGCTGTCGCCCTGCCCCAGCGCGCGGCCGTTGGCGGCGAAGGGAATCTGCCCCGCGCGATATTCGATGCCCGCGTTTTTCAACTGCGTTTCGGTCTGGCCGACCCAGGCGATTTCGGGGTGGGTGTAGATCACCCAGGGAATCACGGCGTAATTGACATGGCCGGCCTGGCCGGCAATCAGTTCGGCGACCATCACGCCTTCTTCCATGGCCTTGTGCGCGAGCATCGGGCCGCGCACCACGTCGCCCACCGCCCAGACGTTTTCGAGATTGGTCTGGCAATGTTCGTTCGCCGCGATGCAGCCGCGTTCATCCAGTTGAAGGCCGACGCTGTCGCCCCCGAGGCCGGCGACATTCGGCACGCGCCCGACCGAGACGATCAACTTGTCGCACTCCAGCTTCTGCGTGCCTGCGGCAGTCTCATAGTCCACCGTCACACATTTTTTCGTCTGCTTGACGCTCTTGATCCTGACGCCGAGATTGATCTTGAGGCCCTGCTGCCTGGTGAAGATTTTCCAGGCTTCCTTCGCCACGGCCGGATCGGCGGCGGCGAGGAAATCGGGCAGCGCTTCGAGGATCGTGACAGCGCTGCCCAATCGCTGCCACACCGAGCCGAGCTCCAGGCCGATGACGCCGGCGCCGATGACGCCGAGGCGCTGGGGCACGGCGGGGAGCGCGAGCGCACCGACGTTGTCGCAAATCGTTATGTTGTCGACCGGGATGCCATCGAGATGGCGCGGGGCTGAACCGGTGGCGACGATGACATGCCTGGCCGCGACCACTTCGGCAGCGTCCTGGCCGGCAACCTTAATCTGCCACAGCGCGCCTTCCCGACCGGCAAAGCTGCCACGTCCCGCCAGCAGCGTGACCTTGTTCTTCTTGAACAAGCCCTTGATGCCGGTGGTGAGCTGGGTGACGATGGCATCCTTGCGGCGCAGCATCGTGGCGACATCCATCTTGACGGTGGCGGCAGTGATGCCATGCGCGGCAAAACCGTGGTTGGCTGTTTCGAACAGTTCGGAGGAACGCAATAACGCCTTGGACGGAATGCAGCCGACATTCAGACAAGTGCCGCCAAGTCGCACGGCGCCCTTGGGGTCGGCGTAGGCATCCGACTCGATGCAGGCGGTGGACAAGCCGAGCTGGGCAGCGCGAATGGCGGCGACATAGCCGCCCGGGCCGCCGCCGATGACGACTACGTCGAATTGCTGGTTGGCCATGTTCTAGCCTCCTTAGATTTCAAGCAGCAGACGCGCCGGGTCTTCCAGCGCCTCTTTCATGGTCACCAGGCCCAACACGGCATCGCGCCCGTCGATGATGCGATGGTCGTAGGAGAGGGCGAGATAGTTGATCGGACGGATGACGATCTGGCCATTTTCCACCACTGGACGTTCCTTGGTCGCATGAATGCCGAGGATGGCCGATTGCGGCGGATTGATGATCGGCGTCGACAACATCGAACCGAACACGCCGCCGTTGGAGATCGAGAAGGTGCCGCCGGTGAGTTCTTCGAGCGACAGCTTGCCTTCTTTCGCTTTCGCGCCGAACTCGGCAATCTTCTTCTCGATCTGGGCCAACGACAACTGGTCGACGTCGCGCAGGATCGGCACCACCAGGCCGCGCGGGCTGCTGACGGCGATGCCGATGTCGAAGTAGCCGTGATAGACGATGTCGTTGCCATCGATCGAGGCGTTGAGCACCGGATATTTTTTCAGCGCCGCGACCGCCGCCTTGACGAAGAAGGACATAAAGCCCAGCCGCACACCGTGCTCCTTCTCGAACTTGTCCGCGTATTTCTTGCGCAGCTCGATCACCGGGGCCATGTTCGCCTCGTTGAAGGTGGTCAGGATGGCGTTGGTCGCTTGCGACTGCAACAGCCGCTCGGCGACGCGGGCGCGCAGGCGCGACATCGGCACGCGCTGCTCGGTGCGCTCGGGACTGCTGTCAGCGGCGCTGACGACGGCAGGCTGCGGCAACGCGGCGGCAAAAGTTAGCAGTGTTGGAGCGCCGCCAAAAGTCGGCGCTGGCGGGACGGCGCCAGCAACCGCCGGCGCAGCCGCGGCGAGCACGTCGGTCTTGGTGACCCGCCCGCCGGGTCCGCTACCCGACACTTGGGCGGCGTCGATACCCTGTTCGGCCAGCGCCTTGCGCGCAGCCGGACCCGCGCCGGCAGACTTGGCTGCCGCCTTGCTGGCCGTGGCTGCCACAGCAGGCGCAGCAGGGGCAGCCGGTGCTGCCACTTTGGTTGGCGCCGCAGCCGCCGACGCGGGGGCCGCGGCCGCCTGTGCTTCCGTATCGATGCGGGCGATCAATTCACCGGCAATGACGGTATCGCCATTACCCTTGAGCACCTCGACCAATACACCGTCATGCGGAGCCGGCAGTTCAAGCACCACCTTGTCGGTTTCAATGTCGATCAGATTTTCGTCGCGGGTCACGGCGTCACCCACATTCTTGTGCCAGCTGACCAGCGTCGCCTCGGCGACGGATTCGGACAGCTGCGGGACTTTGACTTCGATCAGCATGGGGCGCTCCTTATAATTATTCGTGGTTGCCGAGGGCGGCGTCGACTACGGCTTGTTGCTGCTCAAGGTGCTTGGCCGCGCTGCCGACCGCCGGCGAGGCGGAAGCTGGCCGCGAGGCGATCTGCAGCACCTGCCCCTTCTTGAGGAGCTGGATCAGGCGATGATGTTTGGCATACCAGGCGCCCTGATTTTCCGGTTCTTCCTGGCACCAGACCAGTTCCTTCATCTTCGGATAACGGTTGAGTTCCTCCAACAGCCGCCGGTCGTCCATCGGATAAAGCTGCGGCGTCCGGATTATGGCAACATGCTCAAGCTGACGCTCGTTGCGTGCCTTGAGCAGATCGTAGTAAACCTTGCCGGTGCAGCAGACCACCCGCGTGATCTTCTTCGGGTTGTGCGGGAACACCTCGCCGAAGACGGTCTGGAAGGTACCCTCGCACAGGTCGTCGAGACTCGAGGTGGCTTCCTTGTGGCGCAGCAGCGATTTCGGCGTGAAAACAATCAGCGGCTTGCGCTGCTTGCGCAGCATCTGCCGGCGCAGCAAGTGGAAAATCTGACTCGGCGTCGTCGGCATGCAGACTTCCCAGTTGAAATCGGCCGACAACTGCATGAACCGCTCGATGCGTGCCGAAGAGTGCTCCGGCCCCTGGCCCTCGTAGCCGTGCGGCAGCAGCAAGACCAGCCCGCAAGAACGGCCCCATTTGGCTTCGCCGGAAGCGAGGAACTGGTCGATGACGACCTGGGCGCCGTTGGCGAAGTCGCCGAACTGACCTTCCCAGACCACCAGCTCGTTGGGCGTCGCCGTCGCATAGCCGTATTCGAAGGCCAGCACGGCCTCCTCGGAGAGGACGGAATCGAAACATTGGAAGGTGCCCTGCGATTCCTGCAGCGACGTCAGCGGCCACCAGGTGCCCTCGTCCCATTTTTCGCGGTTCTGGTCATGGAAGGCGGCATGGCGGTGGAAGAAGGTACCGCGCCCGACATCTTCGCCGGAGATGCGCACGCCGTAACCGGCCGCCAGCAGGGTGGCATAGGCGAGGTTTTCGGCCATGCCCCAATCGATCGGCAGCTTGCCCTCGATCATCAGCTTGCGGTCATCGACGATCTTCTGCACGCGCGGATGCAGCGTGAAATTGGCTGGCACACTGGTCAGGCGCCGACCGAGGCGCTGCAATTCGTTCAAGGGCACCGTGGTATCGCATTTTTCGGTGTATCTGGCATTGATGTAGGGCGCCCAGTCGATCGCCATGGGACTCTTGAAATCGGTGATGACGGAATCCCGCAGGTTGCGTCCGGCATCGAGCGCCGCGCGGTAGTCCTTGATCATCTGCTCATCCTCGCCGGCGGCAAGAACCCCCTGGTTCAGCAGCTTTTCGGCATACAGCTTGCGCGTGCCGGGGTGCATGGCGATCTTCTTGTACATCAGCGGCTGGGTCACCATCGGCTCATCCTGCTCGTTGTGGCCCAGCTTGCGGAAGCAGACGATGTCGACCACCACATCCTTCTTGAATTCCTGCCGGAACTCGAGCGCCAGCTGGGTGACGAAGGCCACCGCTTCCGGATCGTCGCCATTGACATGAAATATCGGCGCCTCGACCATCTTGAAAATGTCGGTGCAATACAGCGACGAACGCAGGTCGCGCGGATCCGAGGTGGTAAACCCGATCTGGTTATTGACGACGAGATGTACCGTACCGCCGGTGCCGTAACCGCGCGTCTGTGAAAAATTGAGCATTTCCTGGTTGACGCCCTGACCGGCCACGGCGGCGTCGCCGTGGATCAGCACCGGGATGACTTCGTTCTTGCCGTTCACCCCCCGATGGAATTGGCGCGCATATACCGAGCCTTCCACCACCGGATTGACGATCTCGAGATGCGAGGGATTGAAGGCCAGGGTCAGATGCACGGGGCCGCCCGGCGAAGCCACGTCGGAGGAGTAACCCATGTGGTACTTGACGTCGCCGGCGAGCAGGTCGCTCTTCTTCTTGCCCTCGAATTCGTCGAACAGCATCGCCGGCTGCTTGCCCAGGGTATTTACCAGTACGTTCAGGCGGCCGCGGTGGGCCATGCCGATGACGATCTCCTTCACGCCCATGGCGCCGGCCACCCGCACCAGTTGATCCATTGCCAGGATCATCGATTCACCGCCTTCGAGCGAGAAGCGCTTCTGGCCGACATAGCGGGTATGCAGATAACGTTCCAGCGTTTCGGCGGCGGTAATGGCGGCAAGAAAGCGCAGCTTGTCTTCGCTGGTGTAGCGTGTCGCCGGGCGCACCGGTTCGAAGCGCGACTGGATCCAACGCTTTTGCGCCACATCCGCGATATACATGTACTCGGCGCCGATCTGCCCGCAGTAGCGCAGGCGCAGCGCCTCGAGAATCTCGCGCAGGGTGGCCTCAGCGGCGCCGATATCGAAAGAGCCGGTGCGGAACGAGGTCGACAGATCGGCTTCGGTAAAACCATAGAAAGCCGGATCGAGCTCGGCGACTTCCGGCCGTTCCTGACGCTTGAGTGGATCGAGCTGTGCCCAGCGGTTGCCGAGGAAACGGTAGGCCGTGATGAGCTGCAGCACCTTGGTCTGTTTCTCGGCCTGCGCGGTACCGCGCGGGACAACATGCAAGCTACCGTCCTTGGCACGCTGAGCAAATGAATTGATGATCGGGGTGTGGGCGACATCGGGGCCGTTATAGGCGCCGACCCCCGGCAAATTGGCGAGCTTGTCGAAATAGTCGCGCCACGCCGCGTCGACCGCAGCGGGGTTCAACAGATACGCTTCGTACAACTCTTCGACATATGGCGCATTCGCACCGTAAAGATACGAATTGGACAATAGTTGATTCATCATGCCATCACCTCCGTTAATGGGTGGGGATGAAAAAAAGGGGCGCGCCCGACACAGCGGGCCGCCCCTCTGCTGGTTTAGCGCTTGTCCATTGCCGGCACATTGCGTTGGGCGGCGCCGGTGTAAAGCTGACGCGGGCGACCGATCTTCTGTTCCGGATCACTGATCATCTCGTTCCACTGGGCGATCCAGCCGATGGTACGCGCCATGGCGAAAATGCCGGTGAACATCTGCGTCGGGATGCCGAGCGCGCGCTGGACGATGCCCGAGTAGAAATCGACGTTCGGATAGAGCTTCTTCTCGATGAAGTATTCGTCCTCGAGGGCGATCTTCTCCAGTT
>JAUXNZ010000143.1 GCA_030682595.1 Rhodocyclaceae bacterium
CGTCGGCCGCCGGGGCGAAGGTGATCCAGTTCTTCGAACCCTTGTTGTACTCGAAGCCCAGTTTGGTCTTCGACGGCAGGTCGTAGCGTACGCCCAGCGCAATGGCCTGGCCGGTCTTCTTGCTCGGGGCCTCTGGTTGGAAGAAAGCACCCGTCAGCAGACCCTGGAAGCCGAACTGCGCCGAAACGTTGTTGTTCGGGTTGGTGCGCGAGAGGCCCCAGTCGGCGAAGACATGCAGGTCGCCGCCACCGACGCCCTTGAAGGTGCACATCGCGCCAATGCCGAACCAGTCGATGTCGCCGAGGTTGATCGAGGGCGCGGTGTTGCCGAAATAGGTGTTGTTCATCACCGGCGCATCAAAGATCTTCATGCCGCGGTTCCACTGCATCCAGACGCGCAGCGGGTCGGTATCGATCGGCACGAGGGCGATGCCGAGCATCGTGGTGTCCTTGATCGAATTGCCGGTGCGGGTGAAGCCGCTCTCGAAGCCGACACCGTAGCAGATCTTGGCGTAAGCGCCGGGCAGTGCATCGATTTCCGGTGCATAGCCGAGCGTCATGCCGTCGAAGGCGTAATCGACGAGCAGGCCGGGCGTGCCGCCATTACCGGGGCGCGGGTTGTTGGTGCGCAGGTTGTTTGGTGCGCCGCCGGTGGAGGGACGACGGCCGACCGAGAACCACATGTCCATGTCGGCGATGTTGCTCCAGGTGCCATAGACGCGGTCGACGTTCAGACGGCTGTCGGAAGGCACGTGGCTGACCGTGCCATCGAAGACGCCGACGCGGTCGGCGAAGAAGGGCGCGGCACCGGAATTGCTGAGAGCCGCGTCGCTCTGCGAACCAAACACCTTGTACATCGCCAGCCGCGCATTGACCGTGACATCCTGCGTCGCCTTGGCGCCGAGGTCGAGGGTGAAGCGGTTGGTGTAGAGGGCTGAATTTTTTGGTTTGTAGGCGGGAACAGTTTCAGCAAAAACACCCATGCCTCCAATCATACCGGCGTTCATTGGATTGGCAAGGAAGGTCTGCGCATCGCCGAGGGTTTGTATGGCTGACATGTTCTGGGCGAAAGTCATTAGGCCGGTCAGTGCGCTGGATGTGGACATTGATCCCATGGGCACTGATCCGAAATAGGATGATGATCCAGCCACAGTGGAGGGGTTAGCGAAAAAATCCCCCATCAGCGCCTGCTGAGCGTTACCAAAAGTGGCGTTGACATCAGTAAAGGTCTTGGTCTCACCCCGCAGCGAATCAGCCCGGAATTGATAGCTGCCGCCCACGGTCAGCCATTTGCTCAGCGACTTGTCTTCCAGGCGCTCGACCTTGCCTTTGAGATCGGCGACGGCGACGCTCTCCGACTTGGCGGCGAGGTTGTTGACCTTTTCTTCGCTGGCCTTGACTTGGGCGCGCAGCGTTTCGATCTCGCGCGAGAGGGCTTCGAGGCGCTTCAGCAGGTCGGCGTCAGCGGCGCTGGCGACCATCGGCAGGGCCAAACCTGCGATCAAGGTGACAAGCAATTTCTTCCTGAATGTCTGGTTCATGACTTCTCCTAAGGATTACTGCAAGGAAACAAAATGGGCAGCACGCACAGCCAGGCACCTTACGCTCGATGAGCTTGTTACTGTATAAAAATATTCTAATATGCCGCTAGTAATATAAATCTACGCAAGCAGGTCGGTGAGGATTTTCGCGCGCTGCGCTGTGCTTTTCGCGGCGGCTGGTTGCGTCAGGGCAACATCGCCCCGCGCAGGGCGAAAAAGAACAGCGCGCCAAGTAGCGCCGAGGCGGGCACGGTGATGATCCAGGCCGCCGCGATCTTCAGCAGTTGCGAGCGCTTGACCAGTTCCTTGCGATACACCTTGCGCAGGCCCTTGCGTTCCTGGGACGAAAACAGTTCTGGGTTTTCGCGGGCCTTGGCTTCGCGCTTCAGCACTTCGAGCATGTTGCCCTTTTCGTGGATCGGCGCCTTGTCGAAGCGTTGCAGGAAGGCTTCGATGGCTGCCTGGTCGCCCGCCGGGTGGTGCGACTGAATTTCCTCGACCATGCGCGCGTAATTCGACTTGAGAAACTCGCGTAGGAAGCCCACGCCAAACACGCCGCCGACGGCGATATGGGTCGAGCTGACCGGCAGGCCGAGCTGGCTGGCGATGATGACGGTGATGGTGGCCGCCATGGCGATGCAGAATGCGCGAATCTGGTCCAACTCGGTGATTTCCGAGCCAACGGTGCGGATCAGCCTGGGGCCGAACAGGGCGAGGCCGACGGCGATGCCAATGGCGCCGACCATCATTACCCACAGCGGAATGTGCGCCGACTTGCCGAGGCTGGCGCCGCCCAGCACGTCGGCGATTGCGGCCAGCGGGCCGATCGCGTTGGCCACGTCGTTGGCGCCATGGGCGAAGCTGAGCAGGGCGGCGGCAAAGATCAGCGGCACGGTGAACATGGTGTTGACCCGGGGTTTGTCGGCGTTGGCGGCGGTGTCGCCGACTCGCGATTGCCGCTCGACGCGCGGTTTCACCAATAAAAAGACGATGATGGCCACGGCCAGGCCGGTCAGGGCGGCGGTGGCAAAGTTCACATTGAGGACGGCCCTGACGCCTTTCAACATCAGATAGGTGGTGAAGGTCCAGGCCATGAAGGCCACCAGCAGGGGAACCACCCGCCGGGCGGCCGCCATCATGTCGTTCTGGTAGGTAACGCTGCGCTTGATGAGGTAAAGAAAGGCGGCCGCGACAATGCCGCCCAAGAGGGGCGAAATTACCCAACTGGCGGCGATGTAGCCCATCGTGCCCCAGTTGGCCACCCCCCAGCCGCCAGCGGCCACGCCGGCACCGAGCACGCCGCCGACGATGGAATGCGTTGTCGACACGGGCGCGCCGACGGCGGTGGCGATGTTGAGCCAGATCGCGCCGGCCAGCAGCGCGGCCATCATCAGCCAGACGAAAACATCGGCGTTGGCCACGCTGTCCTGGCTGATGATGCCGCCACGAATCGTCTGCACCACGTCACCGCCGGCGATCAACGCTCCTGCGGCCTCGCAAACTGCCGCAATGATCAGGGCGCCGGTCATGGTCAGCGCCCGCGAGCCGACCGCCGGACCGACGTTGTTGGCGACATCGTTGGCGCCGATGTTGATGGCCATGTAGCCGCCGATCACGGTGGCCATGATCAGCAGAAAACTGCCGCCGCCGCGTGCCCAGGCGTAGAACATGACGCCGATGATGAACAGCAACGCGATGCCAAAGCGGAGCATCTCGCGACGCGTCTTGAGCGTGGCGCGTTCGATATCGTTGAGATTGGTGAGTTCCATGGTCTATGGGAGAAAAAAATTGCGAGGATTATCGCACCCTATCGTCGGCAGGCTTATCGGTGGGGCGAATTCCGCGCCGCTCGACGATATCGGGATGTCAATGCGCTGTAACATTGAATTGCTAGGCTTCGTCTGCTTTCTTTTTCAAAGCATCATCCAGGAAAACGCTTCTCACATCATTGTTGCCCAAGATTGACAGGGGATAACATGCACGCCAGGTTGCACGCCCGATTGAAATTGGCCGGACTCGAAGAGCATCCGCTGCGTGAGCGTTTGAACAGCGAGTTTCACGCCCATTTGCCGATTCCCCTGAGTAGTCCGCTGATCGTTTCGCATCTCGCCTTCAAACATGAAGGTTTGACCGAGCAGGATGAGCGCGACAATCTCGCGCGTTTGTGCCAATCCTGCGTCTGTCAGTCGGTTGAAAGCTCGGATACGCACCTGGTGCTCGACGCCGGCAGTTTTCGCCTGCGCTGGGAGTTGCATACCGAGTTTTCGAGCTACACTTTTTCCCGGCCATTGGTGGTCGGCGAGCCGTTCAACCCGGATTCAACGGCGCTCGAGGCCGTTGTGCCTTCGTTCCTGGCGGCGATTCCCGGGCAGTTGATTGTCGCGACGCATGTCGAACTGCGCTCGATGGCGGAGATGTCGCCGGAAGCGGTGATCGCCGGTTTTCCGCCGAGCGGGCGTCAGATGGTGGCCGTTCAGGTGGGCGCAGGTGCGGCGTGGGTGTTTACGGACTTCATGTTCGACAACGGCTTTTCGCACTTTCTCGTGCTCGATGCCTCGATGACACAACGTCAGGCGGGACGCGCGGTTCTGCGTCTGCTGGAAATCGAGACCTATCGCATGATGGCCTTGCTCGGTTTGCCGGTTGCCAAGGAGGTGGGCCGCTGGTTGGGCGGTGCTGAACAGGAGCTGGCCGATCTGATGGATCAGATCGGCCAGGCACGTTCGCCGGAGGACGAGCGCGCGGTGTTGGCCAGCCTGGCGAAGCTGGCCGCGGAGGTCGAACATTCGGTGGCGCGCACCACCTTTCGTTTTGGCGCCGCCCGCGCTTATCACCGTCTGGTCATGCAACGTATCGAGGATTTGCGCGAGCTGCGCATCCCGGGCTTTCCGACGCTCAACGAATTCATGCAGCGGCGTCTGCTGCCGGCGATGGATACCTGCGCGGCCATGGCGCGGCGGCAAGACGACTTGTCAGGTCGCGTAGCGCGCAACAGTCAGTTGCTGCGCACCCGCGTCGATATCGAGATTGAAAAACAAAACCATGAGTTGCTGGCCCAGATGAACAATCGCGCCAAGCTGCAGTTGCGCTTGCAGGAAACGGTCGAGGGCCTTTCGGTCGTCGCCATCACCTACTACGGATCGCAGTTGGTGCACTATCTGGTCAAGGGGGGGCAGCATCTGCTTCCCGGCTGGTCGCCCGAGATTGTCACCGCTGCGTCGATTCCGCTGATTGCGCTGCTCGCGCTGTTCGGCATCAAGCGCATGCGCAAGTCGCTCTCCGAGGATGCGGCTACCCAGTAGGCGTCCTCGGCCACGCACGAAGTGCCGCGCATGAACCAGCACGAGGTCTCCGAGCACGCCGCTAATATTGTTACGGTGTGATTACAGTGCATGCAGTAAAAAGTCGGCGCTGGCAGGACGGCGATGGCAGGGGGCGGGTATTATGTTGCAATGCAACATAATCTTGGGTGAAGGATCCTGACCATGGATGAAAAGTGGAAGGACGATGTCTATCGCAAGCGCGCCGAACTGGCGCGGCGGCTGCACGAACCGATGGCGCGGCTGGCGCGGCTGTGCGCCGCCGTCTGGGGCGACCGCCAGCGCCTGAACGATCGGCTGGCCGTCGGTTGCGGCGGCATTCCCCATGCCGT
>JAUXNZ010000151.1 GCA_030682595.1 Rhodocyclaceae bacterium
AGGTAATAGGGCGTGCCGTGTGGCGGCGTCACCTTGATCATGTAGAGCTTGCCGCCCATGCGGAATTCCTCGACCCGGTCTTCGCCGCGCTTGGTGATGGTGACTTGCGGTTCGAGGGCCGGATCGACCAGGCCTGGCGGCGGCGGGGGTGGTTCGGGCAGCGGCTGCAAGTCGGCAGGGCGAGTTTGCGCAGCGGCCGAAAAGGCAGTGGCGCACAGCAGGGCGAGCAGGGCGAGGCGGAATGAGTGGTGGCGCATGGCAGGGACCCAGGATGACGAAACCATTCTAACGTGAAAACCCAGCGTTTGCGCCGGGCCGCCCCAAGCAAAAGCGGCACGCGGCACCAGCCGCAACCCGCTCCCACGCCACAACGAAGCGCCCCGTGATACCCGAGCGCAGCGAGCAGATAAGAACCCCCCGCGAGGTGGGTGAAGTGGGGCGGGTGTTCATTCTACAAATTCAGCAACAGATCATGCTCGACCGGCAGATGGTCGAAACCGCGCGTTTCGTAGTGCTTGAAAATCGCGGCGACAATCGCCGCCGGCTCGTCGATGATCTGGATCAGATTCATGTCTTCGGGAGCGATCATGCCTTCCGTGACCAGGCTATCGCGGAACCAGTCCAGCATGCCGGTCCAGAAGCCGTCGCCGACGAGGATCAGTGGCATCTTCGGCGTCTTGTTGGTCTGGATCAGCGTCAGCGCTTCCAGCAGTTCGTCCAGCGTGCCGAAGCCGCCGGGCATCACCACATAGGCGGCGGCGAAGCGCACGAACATGTATTTGCGCGCGAAGAAGTGCCGGAAACTCTGGGAAATGTCCTGGTAGGGATTGGCTTTCTGCTCCATCGGCAACTGGATGTTGAGGCCGATGGAGGGGCTCTTGCCGTGAAAGGCGCCCTTGTTGGCGGCTTCCATGACGCCGGGGCCACCGCCCGAGATTACCGAGAAGCCGGAATCGGAGAGCAAGCGGGCGATTTGCTCGGTGAGCTGGTAGTAGGAAGAGTCCGGCTTGACGCGGGCGCTGCCGAAGATTGACACCGCCGGGCGCACGCCCGCCAGCCGCTCGGTCGCCTCGACAAACTCTGACATAATGCCAAACACCCGCCACGCCTCGCGCGCCGAGGAGGCCGGCGCCGCAAGCCGGGGATCGGCGATTTTCGGCAACTTGTCCTTCGCACTCATCTCATGCTCCTGCTTGTTGACGGTTCGTCGTATTTATACCGCGCATTCCACGCCTTGCCCGACTTGCGCAATCGCGCCAACGCGCCGACCGGCGCGGTTTACGGGGTCTTGAGCATGCTGCGGCGACTGGCCGCAGATTACCCCGAGGCGGGCAAACGTGCCATCGTTTTCGATGCCAAGGGCAAGACCTTCCGCGACGCCTGGTTTCCTGACTACAAGGCGCATCGGCCGCCGATGCCCGACGATCTGGCGGCGCAAATCGCCCCCTTGCACGCCTGCATCCACGCCCTCGGCTGGCCGCTCCTGTGCATCGACGGCGTCGAAGCCGATGACGTGATCGGCACGCTCGCCGCGCAGGCCGCTGCAGCCGGCGAGGATTGCGTGATTTCGACCGGCGACAAGGACCTCACCCAGCTGGTGAATGAACACGTCACCCTGGTCAACACCATGAGCAACGAAACGCTGGACGTGGCGGGCGTAACCACCAAGTTCGGCGTCGCGCCGGAACGCATCGTCGATTACCTTGCGCTGGTCGGCGACGCGGTCGATAACATTCCCGGCGTCGCCAAGGTCGGCCCCAAGACCGCCGTCAAATGGCTGACGCAGTATGGCTCGCTCGACGGCGTGGTGGAACATGCCGGCGAAATCGGCGGCGTGGTCGGTGAAAACCTGCGCAAGCATCTCGACTTCCTGCCGCTGGGTAAAAAGCTGGTGACCGTCGCCTGCGATCTGCAACTGCCACCTGCCGAACTCGCCCCGCAAGCGCCCGACAAGGAAAAACTCGCCGCACTCTACAGCGAACTCGAATTCAAGACCTGGCTACGCGAGTTGACCGGAGAGAGCAAAGAAATACCTATTGCCGTGGCGGCGGGTCGACAACACGCCGTCCCGCCAGCGCCGACTTTCGAGACGGTTGATCCCGACCGCAGTCGCTATGAATGCATTCTGACCGAAGCGCAGCTCGCCGACTGGCTGCGCCGCCTGAACGCTGCCGAACTGGTCGCCCTCGACACCGAAACCACCGCGCTCGACCCGATGCAGGCGCGGCTCGTCGGCCTCTCCTTCTGCTGCGAACCCGGTCAGGCCGCCTATCTGCCGTTGGCGCATGACTACGCCGGGGCGCCCGAGCAACTGCCGCTCGCGGAGACGCTCCACAGGCTCAAGCCCTGGCTCGAATCGCCGGCGCACAAGAAGGTCGGCCAGCACCTCAAGTACGACCGCCATGTCTTCGCCAACCACGGCATCGCACTTGCCGGAATTGCTGCCGACACCCTGCTCGAATCCTATGTGCTGGAATCCGACCAGTCGCACGACCTGGGTGCGCTCGCCACGCGTCATCTCGGCCTGAAAACGCTCAGCTACGACGACGTCACCGGCAAGGGCGTCAGCCGCATTTCCTTCACGCAGGTCGATGTTGACCGCGCGGCGACCTATGCCGCCGAAGATGCCGATGTGACCCTGCGCGTGCATCAGGCGCTGGCGCCCGCGTTGGTGAACGAACCGCGTCTGCAGGCGCTTTACCGCGACATCGAACTGCCGGTGGCGGAAATTCTCTTCCGCATGGAGCGCACCGGCGTGCTGATCGATAGCACCGCGCTCGCCCAACAGAGCGATGCACTCGGCCGCCGTCTCATGGAGATCGAAGCCGAAGCGCACGCGCTCGCCGGCCAGCCCTTCAACCTCAACTCACCCAAGCAACTCGCCGCAATCCTGTTCACACAGCAAGGCCTGCCGGTGGTGAAAAAGACGCCGTCGGGCACGCCCTCCACCGACGAAGAGGTGCTGGCGAAGCTCGCCGAGGATTACCCGCTGCCCAAGTGCCTGCTCGAACATCGCACGCTGGCCAAGCTCAAGGGCACCTATACCGACAAGCTGCCGAAGATGGTCAATCCCGCCACCGGCCGCGTGCATACCAGCTACTCGCAAGCCGTCGCGGTCACCGGACGGCTCGCCTCGAGCGATCCCAACCTGCAGAACATTCCCATCCGTACCCTGGAGGGCCGCCGCATCCGCGCCGCCTTCGTCGCGCCAGCGCTGCATCGTTTAGTGAGCGCCGACTATTCGCAGATCGAGCTGCGCATCATGGCGCATCTCTCCAACGACGCCGGGCTGCTCGACGCCTTCGCCAGGGGCGAAGACGTGCACCGCGCCACCGCCGCCGAAGTCTTCGGCATCACGCCCATCGAGGTCAGCAACGAACAGCGCCGCGCCGCCAAGGCGATCAACTTCGGCCTGATCTACGGCATGAGCGCCTTCGGCCTCGCCAAGCAGATCGACGTCGACCGCACGTCTGCCCAGACCTACATGGATCGCTACTTCGCCCGCTACCCCGGCGTCGCCCGCTACATGGAAGAAACGCGCGGCTTTGCCCGCGAGCACGGCTACGTCGAAACCGTCTTCGGCCGCCGCCTCTGGCTGCCCGAGATTCGCGCCAGCAACGCCGCCCGCCGCCAGGGCGCGGAACGCGCCGCCATCAACGCGCCCATGCAGGGCACGGCGGCCGACCTCATCAAGCTCGCCATGATCGCCGTGCAAGGCTGGCTCGACAAAGAGAAATTGCACTCTCGCCTGATCCTGCAGGTGCACGACGAACTCGTGCTGGAAGTGCCCGACGCAGAACTCGCCGCCGTCCGGTCAGCGCTGCCGCCGCTGATGTCCAGCGTCGCCAAGCTGTCCGTGCCGCTCTTGGCGGAACTGGGTAGCGGGGCGAACTGGGACGAGGCGCATTGAGCCAGGGAAGCGCTGAATAACTTCAGTCTCGTCATTCCGGCAAAAGACGGCGTGACGGGCTTATAAGTACTTCGGTATCGAAACGTATCCCATGGACAGCGGCAGCGCCACTCAAAGCCGCCGCTTTGCCCACGGAAAATCCTTCTGCTCCCGGTTGCGCGCCAGCGCGATGCGGAAGTTGGCAAAGCCGATCAGGCGACGCTGCCAGAGGCGTTCGGCGCGCGCCGCGCCAAAGTCGCCACCGCGCCAGGCCTGCTGCAAGAGGAACTTGCCGGCAGCGACCGCGTCGGGTGAGCGGGTGGCGATTTCGGCCACCAGCGATCGCGCCGCGGCCAGCGGATCGTCAGCCACATGGGTCACCAGATTGAGCGCCTTGGCCTCGGCGCCACTGAAGATGCGTCCGGTCATGGTCAGTTCCTTCGCGACGTCGATCGGCACCAGTTCGCGCAGCAGCACGGCGCCGCCCATGTCGGGGACCAGCCCCCACTTGGCTTCCAGGATCGAGAGGCGTGCGTCGGGCGTGCAGAAACGAAGGTCCGCGCCCAGCGCGAGCTGGAAGCCGGCGCCAAAGCAGTTGCCGTGGATGCAGGCAATCACCGGCACTCCGAGTTTGCGCCAGCCCAGGCTCCAGCGCTGGAAGTCGTTGCGGAAGGGCCACCACAGTTGCGTGTACATCCAGCTCGCGCGCAGGGGGTGTTGCAGTACGGACTTGACGTCCAGTCCGGCGCAAAACGAGGGGCCATCGCCAGACAGGATCACCGCGCGCACCCCCGCTTGTCGGCGCAGCTGCCGTTGCGCGGCGAGCATCTCACGCAGCATGGCAAAGTCCATGCCGTTATGCTGCTCCGGCCGTGCCAGCGCGACATACGCGATGTCGTCCGCGAAGCTGACGCGCACGCGCGCCGCTGTTTCACTCATGCATCTCTCCGACAATCTCACGTAAAAACATCATACCCGCTCGTCTGGATGCAAAGCCCATAGAATGCGCGCCATGACCAACAGCCGCCACCCCAATCTGCTCAAGCCGCTGGACCTGGGCTTCACCACGCTGAAGAACCGCGTCGTCATGGGTTCCATGCACACCGGCCTGGAAGACCGGTTTTACAACTACGCCAAGCTGGCCGAATATTTCCGCGAGCGGGCACGGGGCGGGGTCGGCCTGATGGTGACCGGCGGCATTTCTCCCAACCGGCAAGGCTGGCTGCTGCCGTTTGGCGGCACGCTCAATTCCATCTTCGATGTGCCGAA
>JAUXNZ010000152.1 GCA_030682595.1 Rhodocyclaceae bacterium
ATTGGCTGCCGCCACGGCGTTTGCGCCGGTGACGTTCCGTAACATTTCATCCCAGTCGAGGCCGGCAGCGTAGTGCAGCCTGGCTGCCGGGTCGGTCAGAAAGATCGAGCAGCGTTCCATGTCCTGGTTGTCCATCAGGGCACCGAGCGCCTGCTTGAGCAGCGTCGTTTCGTCCATGGCGTGGATGGAGAGCTGCGCCAGTTCGGCTAGCGCCGACAGCGAATCGAGCAGGTTGATGATATGCCTGTTGAATTCCAGCGAGAGCTCGGCAAGTTGCTTTTCGGTCATGGTTTCAGGGCGCAACGAAGGCCGCCGCGATGGCGCGGATACGGTCGAGCTGGTCGCGCATGTCCTGCCAGACGCCTTCAAGCCCCGGCACCGTCAGGCCGAGTGCCTGCATGGCCTCGGGTTCGGCTTCAAAACAGGTTTTCCCGCCAATCACGCAATTGGCCCAGCGCGCGGCGAGTCCTTGCAACAACACCAGCGGCCAGTGGTCGCCGCGATAGGCAGGGTCGTAGTGATGTTCCATGACGAGCAGCAGTTGGCGCGGGAAATGCCACTTGCTGCCCAGCCAGACGCCGGCCTGATAGTGATCGGTTTCCAGCACGGCGCGGATGTGTTCGCCGAGGTTGCGCTCGGGCGCGGCGGCATAGGCGTTCAGGGCGCGATCCATCTCGGCGGGATGCAGATGCACCAGGGCCAGGAGGCCGATGTTGTGCAAGAGGCCGGCGAGATACACGGTGTCTTGCGGCGGACGCGCCCCGGCGGCGACCAGCGGTGCAATCCGCCCCGCCAGCGTCGCCGCCAGCACGGCCGACAGCCAGTAATGTTCGGCGCAAAAGGCCGGGCAGTCCGTCGTATCGAGCCGGCCCGAAAGCGTCAGGCCGGCGGCGATGCTTCTGACCGTCACCAGACCGAGCACCGAGATCGCATGCGGCAGCGCATGCACGCCGCCGCGCTGGCCGAAAAAGGCCGAGTTCGCCAGGCCGAGAATGCGCGCGCTGATGGTGGGCGACTCGGCCAGCGCCGCCGCCAACGCGGTCTGGCTGATGCCCTGATGTTCGCAGGCCGTCAAAATGCGCTGCATGCTCGGCGTCAGCGTCGGCAGTTCCTTCTGCTGCTGGATTTTTTGGCGGGTCTTTTCGGTGGTCATGTTGGGCGGTTCTGCAACGACGGCATAGTCATTTCGGGATAATACTCGCCTGCCCGCCCGCCTGCGCGTTCAAAAACTCGGCAAGCGCCCGCACCCAGGATTCGCGCACAAAAATAAACCCTTCGTTATGGCCGCCGTGAAGTTCGAGGAAACGCTTGGGGCCTGGCGCTGCTTCGAACAGTTCGCGCCCGTGCCTGAAGGGGATGATTTCATCGCCCGGGCTGTGGGCGATGAAGACCGGGAGGCTGGTGGTCTGCAGATAGGCGCGGGTGTCGTAACTGAAACGGGACAGCCACCTGACCGGCAGCCAGGGATAGATGTCCGCGGCCAGATCGGGCACCGATGTAAAGCCCGAGGAAATGACCAGCGCGGCCGGCCCCCCTGGCGAAGCTTGCGAGCCAACTGCGGAAGCTTGCGAGCCGTCAACGGAAGCTTGCGAGCCGTCTGCGGAAGCGGGTGAGCCGTGTACGGAAAGACGGTTGGCCAGCCAGGCCGCGATTGCGCCGCCCAGCGATTCACCGAACAGCACGATGGATGCGGCGGGGATCTTGCGAGTCTGCGTCAAGTAGTCCCAGGATGCCGCCGCGTCAAGGTAGGTGCCCTGCTCCGTCGGTTCGCCAGCGCTGTTGCCGTAGCCGCGATAATCCACGATCAGGGTGTTGTAGCCGAGCCGATGAAACATGCGCAGAGAATCGAGGCGATGGGAAATGTTGCCGGCGTTGCCATGTAAAAACAGCACCGTGCCGCGCGGGTCGCTGGCGGCAACGAACCAGCCATGCAAGGCGACGCCATCCGGCGTGACCAGCTTGACGTCCTCATAAGGCAGCCCAGCCTCGTGCGGCGTGGCGGCGATTTCGCGGCCGATTTCCGGGTAATAGACCAGGCTGGGTTGCATCAGATACAGCAGCAGGGCAAATCCGGCGTAGGACATCGCCGCGATTCCGAACAGGGTTCCGATCATGCGCACCTCGTCTTTCCTCCCGCTTGCCGGATCATGCGCCAGCGGCGAGGATTGCACAATAGTCGGCGCTGGCGGGACGGCGCAGCCGCCACGCCCCGTGGATGGGGGCGGCGCAGCCAGCGTAGAATTCCGCCATGCCCAGTTTCGTCCTCATCAAGGAACGCCTCGACCGCTACGAAAAGTTGATGCGGCTCGACAAGCCCATCGGCATTTTGCTGCTGCTTTGGCCGACGCTTTGGGCGGTGTGGATCGCGGCGGACGGCCGGCCACATTGGCTGGTCGTCTGGATCTTCGTGCTCGGCACGGTGCTGATGCGTTCGGCCGGCTGCGTCATCAACGATTATGCCGACCGCGATTTCGACCCGCATGTCGAACGCACCAGGTTGCGGCCGCTGGCGGCGCGCACGGTGACGCCGCGCGAAGCCTTCATCCTTTGCGGGTTTCTGGTGTTGTGCGCCTTCTTGCTCATCCTGCCGCTCCTGACGCCGCTCCTGTTTGGCCTGGCCGTGGTCGCCGTGTTTCTTGCCGCCAGCTATCCCTTCACCAAGCGTTTTTTCGCGCTGCCGCAGGCCTATCTCGGCGTGGCTTTCGGCTTTGGCATGCCGATGGCTTTCGCCGCGATCCGGGGTGAAATTCCGTTGATTGCCTGGCTGCTGCTCGTCGCCAACATCTGCTGGGCGCTAGCCTACGACACCGAGTATGCGCTGGTTGACCGCGACGACGACATCCGCATCGGCATCAAAACTTCGGCACTGACCTTCGGCCGCTTCGACATCGCCGCGATCATGTTCTGCTACGCGGCGACGCTCGCCCTGCTGGGCTGGGTCGGCCGGCAACTTGGTTTCGGCTGGCCGTTTGCGCTGGGACTGGCGACGGCCGCCGGGATTGCCGGTTACCATTACACGCTGATCAAGGACCGTGATCGCATGCGCTGCTTCAAGGCGTTTTTGCACAACAACTGGTTCGGTGCCGCGGTGTTTGCCGGCATCGTTGCCGATTATCTGCTGCGCTCCCCGAAAGTCTGAACATGAATGCTGCCCAAGATCTGCGTGAATTCATCGCCCAACTGGAAGCCTGCGGCGAGTTGAAGCGCATCGCCGTCGAGATTGATCCGAAACTGGAGATGACCGAGATCGCCGACCGCGTGCTGCGGGCCGGCGGGCCGGCCTTGTTGTTCGAGAAACCGCGGGGTGGCGCGATGCCGGTGCTGACCAACCTGTTCGGCACGCCGCGGCGCGTGGCGCTGGGCATGGGTGCCCAAGGTGACGGCAGCGATTGGAAAACCAGCCTGCGTGAAGTCGGCAAACTGCTCGCCTATCTGAAGGAACCCGAGCCACCGAAGGGTCTGCGCGATGCCTGGGACAAGCTGCCGATCCTGAAGCAGGTGCTCAACATGGCGCCGAAAGTGGTTAGTTCCGCGCCTTGCCAGGAAATCGTCTGGGAGGGCAGTCAAGTGGACCTGTCCCGCCTGCCGGTGCAAACCTGCTGGCCGGGCGACGCGGCGCCGCTCATCACCTGGGGATTGACGGTAACGCGCGGCCCCAACAAGGCGCGGCAGAATCTGGGCATCTATCGCCAGCAGGTGATTGCACCCAACAAGGTGATCATGCGCTGGCTGGCGCATCGCGGCGGGGCGCTGGATTTTCGCGACCATTGCCAGAAAAATCCGGGCATGCCCTATCCGGTTGCGGTGGTGCTGGGCTGCGATCCGGCCACCATCCTCGGCGCGGTGACGCCGGTGCCGGACACGCTTTCCGAATACCAGTTCGCGGGCCTGCTGCGCGGCGGCAAGACGGAGTTGACCCAGTGCCTCGGCTCCGACCTGCAGGTGCCGGCGCGCGCCGAGATCGTCCTGGAGGGAGTCATCCATCCCGGCGAAACCGCGTTGGAAGGCCCGTATGGCGACCACACCGGCTACTACAACGAGCAGTCCGAATTCCCCGTTTTCACCATCGAGCGCATGACGATGCGGCGCGATCCGATCTATCACAGCACCTATACCGGCAAACCGCCCGACGAGCCCGCGATACTCGGCCTGGCCTTGAATGAAGTGTTCGTGCCGCTCTTGCAAAAGCAGTTTCCCGAGATTGCCGATTTTTATCTGCCGCCCGAAGGCTGCTCCTACCGCCTCGCGGTGGTGAGCCTGAAGAAGCAGTATCCCGGCCACGCCAAGCGCGTGATGTTCGGCATCTGGAGCTTCCTGCGCCAGTTCATGTACACCAAATTCATCATCGTGGTGGACGACGACATCGACGTGCGCGACTGGAAAGAGGTAATCTGGGCGCTGACCACCCGCGTCGATGCCGCGCGCGACACCCTGATCGCGGAAAACACGCCGATCGACTATCTCGACTTCGCCTCGCCGGTCGCCAGCCTGGGCAGCAAGATGGGCTTCGACGCGACCAACAAGTGGCCCGGTGAAACCGCGCGTGAGTGGGGCCGGCCGATCGTCATGGATGCCGCCGTCAAGCAGCGCGTCGATGAACTCTGGACCCAATTGGGTTTGTGATGCGGGATTTGTGATGCGAGGACTCTGACCATGGCCGATTACGAACAGAATGGCGAAATCATCAAAAGCGACAATCTCGACGGCCAGAGCGCCTGGTGTCATGTCATGTACGGCTTGCACGCGCTTTCGGCGCTGTCGGGCATCATGACCTCGGCCTCTATCATCGGCGCCTTCGTCTTCGGCTGGCCGTCGATCATCGCCGTGATCATCAACTACGTCACGCGCGCCAATGTGCGCGGTACCTGGCTGGAGACGCAATGGCGCTGGCAATTGCGCAGCTTCTGGTACGCCGCGCTCTGGTTGCTGGTGGCCGGCCTGCTGGCGGTGACGCTGATCGGCATTCCCGCCGCGATTCTGGTGATCGTTGTCACCGGCTTCTGGGTGCTTTATCGCGTGATTCGCGGCTGGATCGCTCTGGTGAATCGTCGGCTGTTGCCGGTGCCGCCGGGCTGACCGGCCTCTGACAGCCGCATTCCCGCCTGAAAGGCGATAGATAGCGCCACCACAGCCAGGCAATCAGCGGCAGGCAGGCGATCAGGACGTAGTCGATGAAAGTCGGCGCTGGCGGGACGGCGCCAGCCGTGTCGCCGCCCAACACGGGGACGGCGTTCCACCAGTCGACGGCGCGGTGCAGGCCCTCGATGCCGACCACCATGGCGGCGAAGGCCAGCAGCAGTGTCAGGAAGCGCCGGCCCACAGCCACTCCAGCAGTGCGTCGAAGGCGGGTTGCGCCGCGCCGGCATTCGGGTGATTGACCATGAACACCACGATGTGGCGGCGGCCGTTTTTATCGAGCAAATAACCGGCGATGCCGCGTACGCCTTCAAGCGAGCCGGTCTTCAGATGCGCCTGACCGGCGACGCCGTTGCCGTTGAATTTCTTGCGTGTCGTGCCGTCGATGGCGGCGATCGGCAGCGAGGACATGAGTTCCGGCATGACCGGGCTGCGCCAGCCCGCGGCCAGAAGCCGGGCGAGATTGTCGGCGGAGATGCGTTCGCGGCGCGACAGGCCGGAGCCGTTGTCGAGGACGAGTTCGGGGAAGTTGAGGTCTTTCTTCGCGAGCCAGGTGCGCAGGGCGGTGTCCGCTGCCGCCGTCTCGCCAGCGCCGACCTTCAAGAATAATTGCCGTGCCATCACGTTGTTGGAAAATTTGTTGATGTCACGCACCAGTTCGCCCAGCGCGGGCGATTCGCTGGAGGCCAGGGCGATGGCGTTGGCGGGCGTCGGGCGGTCGCGTAGTTGTCCGGAAAATTCGCCGCCGAGTTCGCGCCACAGGCGCGTGAACACGCCTTGCAACAGCAGGCCGTTGGGCAGGCCGGCGAGATGCCAGCGTTTTTCGCCGCAGACGCGCGGGAACGGCCCGGACAGTTCCACTTTCCCTGAAGCCAGTTTTGCCTCAAGTCGCTCGCGCCATTCGCCGCAGTGTTTTGCGTCGGTTGCCTGCAGGCGATTGACGACCTCGAAGTCAGCCGGCAGCGGCTCCGCCAGCACGCGCACCGAGCCGCCAGGTGTGTCGGGCGGAACCAGCGTCAGATGCAGGGTGGCGAAGTTGAAGAGCAGGGCGTCGGGGCCGACGTTGTAGGGGCGCAGCGATTTGCCGTCGAACGCCGCCGGATCATGGTCGACCACCGCAAAGGCGCCCTTGTCGAGGACCAGGTCGCCGCGGATTTCCTTGACGCCGCGGCCGCGCAATTCACGCAGCAAGAGCCACAGCCGTTCGTAAGTGAATTTCGGGTCACCGCTGCCGCGCAGGTAAAGGTCGCCGGCGAGCACCCCATTTTGCGGCGGACTGTCGGCCAGTATTTCGGTGCGCCAAGTGTGGGCTGGCCCCAACAGTTCGAGCGCGCCGAAGGTGGTGACGAGCTTCATCAGCGAGGCCGGGTTCATCGCCGCGTCGCCGCGATGGCGCACGGCGGCCTTCGCGCCATCAACAGGTCGGACAACGATGGCGACGGCTTGCGCCGGGATGCCGGCCGTCTTGAGCGCTTGCATTACGGAGGGCGGCACAGGCGCGGAGGCGAACGCGCTGGTTACCGTCAGGCAGCAACAGGCGAAGAAGAATGCGCGCAGACGCAAATGAGCCCCCCCCGAAGTCGCAACTGCGCTACGTCCTCCCCCCGGGGGGCCAGGCAAAACTTGGGGCGGCCCGGCGTTTTGCATCAAATGACGATATGCCGCCGCGAGAATTCGAAACGTTCCAGCGCGCGGCGGGCCTCGTCTTGATTCACCAGGACCAGCATGACCGCCCAGCGCCGCTGGTCGCGGCCGGTGAGTTCGGCGAAGTGCAGGGGCTCGCCGCTGCCGTCGGCGGTGATGATGCCGGTGCGGTCAACGGATACCGTGACTGGCACGATGTGCAGATAGGGTTCCGGCGCTACCAGGCAAGCGACCAGCGTGTCGAGCAGTTTGGCCGGTTGCAGGGCGTCGGCGGTCGACTGCAGGCGGGCGTGCAGCTCGTCGAGGCGGCGGGTGTGGGCTTCCGGC
>JAUXNZ010000159.1 GCA_030682595.1 Rhodocyclaceae bacterium
CAAGTCGCCGCCTGTCCCGCCGCCAGTTCCGAGCTGCCGCCGACATCTATATTTCGTGAAATCGGCGCTCCAGTCGATCCCTCCGTAACCATCCCGGCGCTTGCCGCACTGGCCGCCGAGGCGCTGGCGCGCGACCGCACGCTCTGGATCGTCACCGCGGACGATGCCTTGCTGCCCGACATCTCGAATGCCCTCGACCTGCGCCTGCGCCCGCTCTGCCTGGTACTGCCGGGCGCCGATTACGCCGGCGGCATCGCCCTGCGCGCCACGCTGGCGCTCCTGAAAAGCCGTCTGACGCGCTCGGCCGAGGATAGCGAAGGTCCGGCCTGGGCCGCCATGCGTACCCGGTTGCGGATAGATGATGGGCTGTGGCGCGCCAGCCTGGCCTGGAGTGCGCGGGGCCTTGACCGCGAAGCGCCACCCGCGGCAATCGGCAGCCTGTTTCCTGTGCGGATTGGCCCGTGGGCGCTGGCCGAACGTCTTGCGGCGCCCGCCGACTGGGTGATGCTGATTCAGTCCGGCCAACTGCCGGATCAAGTCCGCACCCCCTGGCCGGGCGCCAGTTGCACCCTGATGCTTGCCGCCGGGCCGGTCAGCGGTCTTGCCGGGTTGGTCGTAATGGATGAGAGCATCCGTCTTTCTGCCGAAATTGAAGTGCTGGGCCAGGAACTGGCGGAAATGGAGCTCGAACTCGCCACGGCACAGGGTGAACTGGCGCGCTTTACCGAGCGTTACCACGCGCTGGTCGCCGGGCGGATGGCCGAGCTTGACCGGATTCAGGCCGACCTGGCAGAAGTCAGGAGGCAGCGCAGCCCCGACGACCCGGTCCTCGATCGGGCCGCCCGCCAGACGGGGGCGCGCGCCGAGCAGTCGCGCCGCGAAAGCGCGGCCTACGGTAGTGGCGAACCCTCAGCTGAGCATGCTTTCAAGCCCAGTAACGACCTGAAAAAACGTTTTCGCCAACTTGCGCAAAAGATTCATCCCGACCGCGCCGACAACGAAGCTGATCGCGCCTGGCGCACCCAGTTGATGAGCGAGGCCAATCGCGCCTACCGTGCCGGTGACGGCGGTGGCCTGGATGAGGTATTCGCGCTGTGGCTCGAAGGGCCACATGGCAAGCGCCCGCATGCAGTCGGCGCCGTCCCGCCAGCGCCGACTTTTGCGGCCGCCGCGGCGCTAGCTGCCGAGGCGGCCAAAATCCGCCAGCGCCTGGCCGCCATCAGCGCGCTGCTCGATCAGTTTTATGGTTCGAAACTTTACGAACTGTTCGCTGCCGCGCGGGTGGCTGAACGTCAGGGTCGCGACTTGTTGCAAGAGATGGCGCAACGACTGGACAGCCAAATCGCCCTGGCCAACCGCGAGCTGGACGACTGCGGCGCTTAGAGCAGGATTTCCAGGCCCTCGTGTGCCAGCATGACTTCGCAGCCGGGTTCCGGGTGGCGACTCACGGCTTCAGCGAAGATTTTTTCCAGTTCATCGTCGCCGCGCGTTGGTTCGTGGTGGGTGCAAATCAGCCGCTTGGCGCCAATGCGTTTTGCCATGCCTATGGCATGATCGAAGGTGCCATGGCCCCAGCCGATCTTGGCCGGATATTCGGCGAGGGTGTAGGCGGTATCGCAGATCAGCAGATCCAGTTGACCGAGTGCCGCATCCAGCTCGACATGGCGGTGGTCGATCATCGCCTGATAGTTGGCGTATTCGGAGTCGTCAGGTGTGTAGATGTTGGTCAAGGGCTCATGGTCACCGGTGAAAAACATGGCACGGCCATTGCACGCGACGCGGTAGCCCAGGTTGGGCACCGGGTGGTTGAGCAGCACGGGCGTCACGGTGGCATCGCCAACGGCTACCGGTTCGCCCACGGTAAGCGTTTCATACTGGATGCCGGCACGCAATTCCGCCTCGCGAATCGGGAAATAGGCGTACTGCATCTGCACGTCCATGATCTGCTCGATGCCCTTCATGGCGACGAGGTCGTAGGCGCCGTGGATGCGCACGGTATTGCCTGGAATGTACAGAGGGACAAAGAAGGGCAGCCCCTGAATGTGGTCCCAATGGGTGTGGGTGATGAAAATGTTCGCGGTCAAGGGCAGGCGTGGGAGCAGGGATTGTGCCAGCGGGAAGATGCCCGTGCCGGCGTCGAGGATGATGAGATTGTCATCGTCGGTGCGCACCTCGATACAGGTGGTGTTGCCGCCATGGCGCACCGTGTGCGGCCCTGGCGCGGGGATCGAGCCACGAACACCCCACATTTTGACTTTCATGATTGCTCCCTCACTTTTCCGTGCCGATCTGCGCAAAAGCCTGGGCATCATTGACGATTTTTTGTAGATCGCCGAGTGTCGCGATGACCGCCTCGATATCGTCGCCAAAGCGGGCCGGCAGGGCCGACAGTTCTTCTTCGCGCCAGGGATTGCCGGCATCGCCGAAGGCGTGCTTGCGGCAGATGGCATCGGCCATGCGCAAACAATCGAGCATTGCGGAAGGCTCCGCGGCGGCATCATGGTGGTCGCGAATGCAGTTAACCAGGGGCTCGGCAAATTTCCATTTTTTGGCCAGCAGCGCGCCGACAAAGGCGTGGTCGGCGCCGATGACCTCGATCTCGGCTGCATACAGCGGCTTGCCGGAGTCGACGGTAATCGCCAGCGCCTTCATGAATTCACCGACCATGAACTGGGCGAACACCACCTTGCCGAAGTCATGTAGCAGCCCGGCGATGTAGCAATCTCCTGGATCGACCTCGCCACGCGCATATTTTTCGCATAGCAGGCGCGCCAGCGATGCCACTGAAAGCGAATGCAGCAGGTAGCGCTGGATATCGAAACCCGTCGTGTTGAAGCGGGGCAGAATGCCCACAGCGGCAAACGACAGCGCCAGGTTTTTGATGGTGTTGATGCCCAGATAGACGACCGATTGGCCCACCGAGGTGATCTTGTTGGGGAGGCCGTAGTAGGCCGAGTTGATGACGCGCAAAATCTTGACGGTCATCACCGGGTCCTTTTCGATGACGCCTACCAGGTTCCGCGGCAGACAGTTGATGTCGCGCGTCATTTCCAGAATCACCTGCACGCTTTTCGGAAAGGCGGGCATGCGCTCGACCGCGGTGGTCAGCTTGCGTTCAAGTTCCAGCGTGAGTTGTGCCATTGGCGCGAGACAGGTATGAATGAACCTGCCGCGATTATATCGGCATGCGCTTCAGCTTGCCGCAACCCGGTCGTAATAGCGCGCCCGGTAGAGCAGACGGCGCTGGGCGGGCGTCTCGGTAAAGCCGCCGCGGTCGTGCAGCACGTTGTTGCATGCCAGCCCCATGCCCGGTTCCAGCCGGCCGTGCAACGTCCATGCCGTTGGCGTTGCCAGGAGGCGTGTCATTGCGGCCACGGCAGCCTGGGTCAGCGAGTCGGCGTGCCAGAGAATGCTAACGCTACGCGCCGTGTAGCGCATCTGCAGAAAGCCGGCCGGGTCGACAGAAAAAACCGGGCCAGGCTGCGCCGGTCGCGCCATGCCTTCCTCGTCCATGCGCGCGGGAATGGTCATGGCGTCCGCCGCCGCCAGGGCGCGAATGAAATCCGGGTTTTCGTCGCGGAGCAGAATGTAGGCGATTTCGTGGTCGAGCAACTGGTTGCCACCCCCGGTTGCGGCGCTTTGCACGCAATGCAACAGCAGGCCGCGAATCGTGCGCTCGGGCGGGTTGTAGTAACCGTCGGTGTGCCACTTGATGGGCTTGTCCGTGTAGGGAATGAACTCCTTCCGCTCGCCGCGCTCTGCGGCACCGCTCACCGAGATCGGTGAAATGGCGTCATCGTCGGTGAGCCAGTGGCTGTCGATGCGCGACAAGCCAAGCTGGGCACCGAGTTGGCGCGGTATCTGCTTGTCGGGATCAGTGCCGGTCTTGCCCGCATAAACAGCCATGTTGCAGCCGGCGTTCAGGTCGAGAATCCGTTGGCGCTCGGCGGCTTGCAGGGTGCGCGGATCGTTGATTTCAACGACGATATCGGCCAGTTGCCGCGGCGCGGTATCAAACTTTTGTTCGCGCCACCGCGCATAGGCCTGCTCATCGGCAAGATCGAAACAGCCTGGCATGTTTTTTCCTTCTGCGTTCCAGGCGCCGTCCTCGTGTTGGCGGCGTGCCGGCTATCGCCGTCCCGCCAGCGCCGACTTTTAATTAGGCGGCTGGGTTAAACAGTCCAGCCAGAGTTTTTTCCAAGGTCTTCAGAGCTTCTGGCGCTTCGATGTCCATGGCTTGATCGACGGCCCACAGCTTGTCCTTTTCCGGCAAGCCTTCGCGCAGGCAAGCGGCAAAATAACGCTTGAAGCCAAAGTCCGGGCCGTCCGCGCCGTAGCCGAATTCAGCGTAATCGGCGCCGCGCCGGTTGAATAGGTCAAGAAAATGACGCGTCGTTTCGCCGGGGGGGGCTGCGCCCAATAACCTGTCGCTGTTTTCCTCGACCATTTCGGCCAGTTTTTTGGCGAGCGCGGTAGTGAAAGCGACGCGATCATCCGCAGTGAGTTCGCGGTAGGCGATGCGATCCGCCGACTGCGCCAGGAACACCACAAATTCGCAGATGAAGTCGAAGTACGGGCGACCGATGTCAATATCATAGTCGGCCTGGCGCATGCGCTTGATGGCTTCGAGGGCCAGTTTCCAGGCCAGAACCGCCGCGACGCCGGCCAGTTCCGCGGGAGAGCGGGGCTGGCCGGCGTGAAAGCGGGAGCGGATCTTTATTGCCATCTCAAGTCGGGATTAATAGCCACCTTTACCTTTGGGCTGCGGCAGGCCGGCGACGCGGCAACCCTGCTTGGCGGCGCCGCCATCCGGGAACAACTCGAACAACAGCGCGCTGTCGGCATTCGGCATGTCGCCCTCGTCCTGCAGACCCTTGATCAGGTTGCGCAGGTTCGGGGTATGGCCATCTTCCTTGTATTTTTCGCGCAGGAAATTGATGACTTTCATGTGATCGTCGGTCAGCTGAATGTTGTCGGCGGCGGCGATGACCTGTACTGCCTCGTCGCTGAAATCCGGCTCCAGCAGATAGTTGTAACTGTCGGTCTCTTTTTCAACACCATTGATGACGTAGCTCATGGGCTCCTCCTTTGACTGTGGGTTGGACTATAAAAAAGCGAATTCGGTGTTTATTCTAACGTTCCCACGGCGGCCATCGATTTGTGGGGAACAAAAATTCCGCAGCCGCGCTTGCGTTCGTCACCAAGCCCATGCCGTTGTATTTGCTGGGTGGCGTCGGCGCCGAGTCCGGCCAGCATGAGACTGAAACCGTGCAGGGCGCCGACGGAAGTCTGCGCGCGTTGTGCCTTGCCGCAGATCAGGCGCGGCGTCAGGCCCATTGCCGTCAACTGTTGCTGGCAGAGTGTCTGAAAATCGGCCTCGCTCATCGGTGTTTCGGCAAGCGGCGCGGCAGCAGTGGCGGCAAAGGTGACGAACCGGGCGTAGAGAACAGCGGTATGCGTCAATTCGCGCACGTTGGCGGCGCCTACTTCGATCTGGTTGGCGCCCAGTTGCAGGCGGGCTCCCGACAGTGCTGCGCTGGTCAGATCAACCTGCTGGCGAGCCAGACGCAATGCGAGGCGGGTGCGGCCAGAGATATACCATTCGCCCTCGCCGGGACTGAGTCCCGACAGGAAGTGCAGGCCCGCCAGTCCGTCGGTTTCCATCCAGGGTAAAACGCCGCGCACTTCCGCCCAGAGGGCGTCGATGTATTCGTAAGGAACCGCATAGCCCTGCAACGGGAATTGCAGGTCGACAAATTGTTCCGCCGGGTTGGCTGCATCAGTCATGGGTGAGTTAATTATCATTGTTGCGGCGCGGCCAACTGCTGCTTCGACCAGGCGGCCATGACATCGGCCCAGCGCCCGGCCGTCAGCGGGTCAATGTCGAAAATGGTGAACCGGGTTCCCTCGCGAATGCGCAGGCGCAACAGGGGCATGCCGCCGCCCTGGAGTTCGATCTGCTGCAGTTCGATTTGTTGATTGCCGATGGGAACGCGGAACTTGTCCAGGCTGGTAATCTGATTGTCCACGATAGTATGGGTCGCAAGGCAGTTTTAGAAATCGGGCGGCCAGCAAGCAAACGCCAGCAGCCCCGGGGATACTACTCGCCGACATATGGGGATAGACTATCGCATCGCAAGCCGGGAGTGACCATTCCCTGGTGGGAGTGAGGGAATCTAACCCTTGTGGGTAGGTTCCCTTAACCCGTCGAAACGGGTTAATCTACCCTCCGGAAGTATGGCGTTCCGACTGGATCAAACCGAAAATGCTCAGCAATCTGGTGCTGAGCGCACGCCACGCGATCAGTTCCCCAACAGCCACAAATAAAGGAGACAACATGGCCAAACAGCCTCATGCAACCCCCTTACTTGACGAACTCGAAAAAGGTCCCTGGCCGAGTTTTGTTACGGGTTTAAAGCGTCTCGCCAAGGATAAGGATTACGTCGTCGATGTGCTCGGCCACCTCGAGCATTCGTACAAAACCCGCAAAGGTTACTGGAAGGGCGGTACGGTGGGCGTAATCGGTTACGGCGGTGGCGTGATCCCCCGCTTCACCGAAATCAAAAACGAAAAGGGCGAAGCGACCTTCAAGGACGCCGCCGAGTTCCACACGATTCGCATCATGCCACCGGCGGGCATGCACTACGATACAAACACCCTGCGTCAGTTCTGCGACATCTGGGAGAAGTTCGGTTCCGGCCTGATTGCCATGCACGGCCAGACCGGTGACATCATGATGCAAGGCTGCACCAGCGAGAACGTACAACCGGCCTGGGACGAGCTCAACAAGATGGGCTTCGACATGGGTGGTGCCGGCCCGTCCGTGCGCACCGTCATGTCCTGCGTTGGCGCGGCGCGTTGCGAGCAGTCCTGCTTCGACGAGTCGAAAGTCAACTTCAACATAACCAACCGCTTCCTCGACGACATCCATCGTCCGGCGCTGCCCTACAAGTTCAAGTTCAAGATTTCCGGCTGCGCGAACGATTGCATGAACGCCATCCAGCGTTCCGACATGGCCATCATCGGTACCTGGCGCGACAACATGCGCAGTGATGAAACGATGGCGCGCGCCTGGTTCGCCAAGCATGGTGTGAATGAACTGGTGAATGACGTCATCAACCTGTGCCCGAGTCGCGCCATCCAGCTCAAGGATGCCGGTTCTGTCAGCAAGGATGCGCACATCACCGCCGTCAAGGTCAGCGACACCCAGGCTCTGGAGATTGACAACAAGAGCTGCGTGCGCTGCATGCACTGCATCAACGTCATGACCGGCGCGCTGGCCGCTGGCAAGGACAAGGGCACCGCGATCCTGATCGGCGGCAAGAGCCACCTCAAGATCGGCGCCCTGATGGGCACCCTGGTAGTGCCCTTCATGAAGCTGGATACTGACGAAGACCATGAGAAACTCGTCGATCTGGCCCAGACCGTCATCGACTTTTTCGCCGAAAACGCCCTGGAGCACGAACGTACCGGTGAAATGATCGAGCGGATCGGCCTCGCCAACTTCCTCGAAGGTATCGGCCTTGAGGTTGACGCCAACATGGTATCCAGCCCGCGCTCGAATCCCTATGTCAATACTGGCGACTGGGACGAAGAAGTGGCGCGCATGAACGCCAAAAAAGCGGCAGCCTGATCACAATAGCGAAGACGGAGACAAACACAAATGACTCAAGCTCAAGCGCGCAAGCCGGTCGAGGGTTTCCTCGACAACAAGAAATTCTTGCACCCGAAGTTCGTCGCCAACTATGGCAACTGGAAGTGCCATGATCGCCCGCGTCCCGGCGTTCTGCATCATGTCTCCCATTCGGGTGACGAGGTGTGGACCGTGCGTGCCGGCACCCAACGTCAGATGGATCACTACACCATCCGCAAGCTGTGCGACATCGCCGATAAGTTCGCCGAAGGGTTCGTTCGTTTCACCATTCGCTCGAACATCGAATTTTCCGTGTCCGCCGAAGCCAAGGTGGCGCCGCTGATTGCCGAACTGGAGAAAAACGGCTTCCCCGTCGGTGGCACCGGTAACTCGGTGTCGATGGTTTCCCATACCCAGGGCTGGCTGCACTGCGACATTCCGGGTACCGATGCTTCTGGCGTGGTCAAGTCGATGATGGATTCCCTCTACGACGAATTCAAGAATGAACAGATGCCCAATCGCGTGCGTTTGTCCACCTCTTGTTGCGAGATCAACTGCGGCGGCCAGGCTGACATCGCTGTCATCATCCAGCACACCAAGCCGCCGAAAATCAATCACGAGCAAGTCGCCAACGTCTGCGAGCGCCCCACCGTGGTTGCCCGTTGCCCGGTCGCGGCGATCCGTCCGGCCCTGGTCAATGGCCGTCCCTCGCTGGAAGTTGATGAGAAGAAGTGCATCTGCTGCGGCGCCTGCTATCCCCCTTGCCCGCCGATGCAAATCAACGATCCGGAGCATTCCAAGCTGGCGATCTGGGTTGGCGGCAAAAACTCCAACGCCCGCTCGAAGCCGACCTTCCACAAGCTGGTTATCGCCGGCTTGCCGAACAACGCCCCACGCTGGCCGGAAGTGAATGCGATCGTCAAGAACATCCTCATGACCTACAAGGGAGATGCTCGTCCGTGGGAGCGCATGGCCGACTGGATCGATCGTATCGGCTGGCCGCGTTTCTTCGAGAAGACCGGATTGCCCTTCACCAAGTACATGATCGACGACTGGCGTGGTGGGCGTGCAAACCTCAACGCTTCGGCGCACATCCGTTTCTGAGGATGGCACAGCGATGAAGTTTGCAATTTTGGTTAGCGAAGGGCCTTATACGCACCAGGCCACCGACACCGCCTTCCTGTTCGCGCAGGCGGTGTTGGCCAAAGGCCACGAAATCTTCCGGGTGTTTTTCTACCATGATGGCGTGTATAACGCCACGCGCCTGACGACCCCGCCGCAAGATGATCGTAATATCGTCAAGCGTTGGACCGAGCTGGCCAAGGCAAACAACCTTGACATGGTGGTCTGCGTGGCGGCAGCCCAGCGTCGCGGCATCGTCGATGACGGTGAAATGCAGCGTAATGGCAAGGATGCCACCAACCTGGCTGAACCGTTTCGCATATCTGGTCTCGGCCAGTTGATCGAGGCGGGCATTCAGGCGGATCGTCTCGTTGTGTTCGGCGATTAAGGGAGACGACAGCATGACTACAAAACAATTCATGATCGTCAACCGCAAGGCGCCTTACGGCACGATTTACGGCTGGGAAGCGCTTGAGGTTGTCCTGATCGCCGCTGCTTTCGAGCAGGACGTTTCGATGGCTTTCCTGGATGATGGTGTCTATCAGATCAAGAAGGGCCATCAAACCAAAGGCATTGAAATCAAGGCGTTCGAAAAGACTTTTCGCGCCCTTGAGGACTACGACGTCACCAAAATTTACGTCGATCAGGAGTCGCTGACAGAGCGCGGACTCACCGCGGATGACCTAACCATTCCCGTTGAAGTGCTCTCCCGCGCCGAAATCGGCAAGCGCATGGAAGAGCAGGACATCGTTCTGGCGTTCTGAGGAAAATATATGTTGCATATCATCAACAAGTCGCCGTACGATCGCCCGGCCCTCGACTCGGTGCTCAAAACAGGCACAGGCACGATTCTGCTGATCGAGGATGGCGTGTATGCCGTCGCCAAGGGCGGTGCGGTAGAGCCTAAAGTCAAGGCCGCCCTGGGCAAGTTCAAGATTTACGCCCTGACGCCTGACATCGAAGCGCGTGGCATTGCCGATCGCGTCACGGATGGTGTCATACAGATCGACTACGCTGGTTTTGTCGATCTTGTGGCCGAAAACAAGACCAATCAATCGTGGCTTTAATAGATTCAGAGATTACTCAAGGAGAAAGAAATGGCACTCGAAGTTAATGGCAAGACCTACGAAACCGACGAAGAAGGCTACCTGATTGCACTTGGTGACTGGAATGAGGAAGTGGGCAAGTTTCTCGCTCAACAGGAAAGCATCACCCTGACCGATGCGCACTGGGAAGTCATCAACTTCCTGCGTGACTACTACACCGAGTTCCAGATTGCCCCAGCCGTGCGCGTTCTGACCAAGGCCATCGGCAAAAAGCTCGGCGCTGACAAGGGCAACAGCCAGTATCTCTACGAACTGTTCCCCTATGGCCCGGCCAAGCAGGCGTGCAAGATCGCTGGCCTGCCGAAGCCCACTGGCTGCGTTTAAGCGGACGGTGACCAGCGGAACAGCTTAGTGAGCAGTTCCGCTGTGGAGTTAATGACGTGACACGGCGCCAGAATCACAGCTTAAATTAGTTGGCTGGTTTCTCCGCCGGGTTGAGTCACGGGTTTGATCGCTATATTCGCCGTGGTGCACTACCAATGACAATGTTCCTCGCGATCCTGTTTTACCTCGCCTTCGTGATTTTCGTCGCAGGTGTAGCGTACAAGATCTACGATTTCGCACGCACACCCGCGCCTCTGTCGATTCCGACGACACCCGCGCCGACTACCAAGGGTGGCGTAGCACTTCGGATGGCTCGGGAAGTGGTCTTTTTTGAAAGCCTCTTCAAGAGTAATTTGTGGATTTGGCTGTTCGGCTGGCTGTTCCACATGGCCCTCCTGCTGGTGCTGATCCGTCATTTGCGTTACTTTACCGAGCCGGTCTGGAACTGGGTTGTCATACTTCAGCCTTTTGGTCTCTACGCCGGATTTGCCATGGCGGCCGGGCTTGCCGGGCTTTGGGTGCGGCGCATCCTGGTTGAGCGCATCCGCTACATTTCGACACCTTCCGACCACCTGATGCTGGTCCTGCTGCTCCTGATTGCGTTGTCCGGTCTGGGCATCAAGTTCTTCATGCATACCGACATTACGGCCGTCAAAGTCTTCTTCTTGGGACTCATGATGTTCGACATTCAGCCATTGCCGTCGCATATCGGTCTGTATGTCCATTTGCTGCTAGTTGCCTTGCTGATGATCATTTTCCCCTTCAGCAAGTTGCTGCATGCACCGGGCGTATTTTTCAGCCCGACCCGCAACCAGGCAGACAATCCACGGGAAGTTCGCCACCTGGCACCGTGGGCCGCCCAGATCGAGAAGAATTGACATGGCTGATCAAGCATTCAAGATTCCAGAGTACCGCGAATTTCCGACGATCCCGGCTCTCGTTCCGGGTGCGATGGCGCACTCCAAGCCATATGTCGCCAATGAGAAGATCCAGGAGGAAATGGGTTTCCCCGGGAAACTTGTCGATAACTGGCAAGAAAAGGCCATCGAGAAATTTGGTGAGTTGCTGGGTAAATACCGCTCGCTGAAGGTCTTCATGGACTCCTGCGTGCATTGCGGCGCTTGTACCGACAAGTGCCATTATTTCATCAGCACGGGCGACCCCAAGAACATGCCGGTGGCGCGCCAGGACCTGATGAGAAGTGTTTATCGGCGTTATTTCACCTTGCCTGGAAAGCTGTTCCCGAGCCTCGTTGGCGCCCGCGATCTGACCAAGGAAGTCCTCGACGAGTGGTTTTCCTATTTCTGGCAATGCTCGGAATGCCGTCGTTGCTCCGTGTTTTGCCCGTATGGCATCGATACCGCCGAAGTCACTATGGCGGCACGTCATATCATGGATTCGATTGGCTATGGCCAGAAGTATTCCAATGAAATCATCCTCAAGCTGAACAAGATCGGCAACAACCTCGGCCTGCCAGGTCCTGCGCTGGAAAATACCCTGGAAGGTCTTGAAGAAGACGTAAAGGAAGAGTCCGGTTTCGATGTCAAGTACCCACTCAACGTCAAGGGCGCGGAAGTCCTGCTGGTTACGCCTTCTGCTGATTTCTTTGCCGAG
>JAUXNZ010000160.1 GCA_030682595.1 Rhodocyclaceae bacterium
ATCGGCAAACAGGAAATCGAGGAGATCGTCGCCAAGATCGCCCGCATCCCGCCGCAGCATGTCTCGGCCGACGACCGTTCGGCGCTGAAAAACCTCGACCGCGACCTGAAGAGCGTGGTATTCGGCCAGGACCCGGCCATCGACGCGCTGACCCGGGCGATCAAGATGTCCCGTTCCGGTCTGGGCAGCCCGCAGAAACCCATCGGCAGCTTCCTGTTTTCCGGCCCGACCGGCGTCGGCAAGACCGAGGTGGCACGCCAACTCGCGTACTGCATGGGCATCGAGCTGATCCGCTTCGACATGTCGGAATACATGGAGCGCCACGCCGTCAGCCGCCTGATCGGCGCGCCGCCGGGTTACGTCGGCTTCGATCAGGGCGGCCTGCTGACCGAGGCTGTCACCAAAAAACCCCATGCCGTGCTGCTACTCGACGAGATCGAGAAGGCGCACCCGGATGTCTTCAACATCCTGCTGCAGGTGATGGACCACGGCACGCTCACCGACAACAACGGCCGCAAGGCCGACTTCCGCAATGTCGTGATCGTCATGACCACCAACGCCGGCGCCGAGGCGCTGCAGAAGACCAGCATCGGCTTCACGTCCAACAAGCAGGCCGGTGACGAGATGGCCGACATCAAGCGCATGTTCTCGCCAGAATTTCGCAACCGCCTCGACGCCATAATTTCCTTCAAGGCGCTCGACAACGAGATCATCCTGCGCGTGGTCGACAAGTTCCTCATGCAGCTCGAAGGCCAGTTGCATGAGAAGAAGGTCGAGGCGATTTTCACCGACGCACTGCGCGCCTGGCTGGCCGAAAAGGGCTTCGACCCGCTGATGGGCGCGCGCCCGATGGCGCGGCTGATTCAGGACACCATCCGCGCCGCGCTGGCCGACGAACTGTTATTCGGAAGACTGGCGCAAGGCGGCAGGGTAACCATCGACCTGGACGATGATGGCGACAAGGTCAAACTGAGCTTCGCGGAAAAGCCCGCCGCCGCCGCGCCTGCCCCATTGCATCACTGATGGCGTGAGCCCGAGTGGTGCGAGCCGCGGGACGGGGCGTTACGGTTCGCCTGGGCCGGCTTGGGCGGATGAAAACCACCGTGGGACTTGGCCGCCACGGTTTTGACCGCTGCTGTCGGTTTCGTCGGACGGGCGCCCCGCGCAACGCGCGGCTTCATGATGGGCTCGGCCTTGATGCGCGGGTCGGGCTCGAAGCCCGGCAGCATGCGCTTTTCGATTTCGCGCTTGAGCAGTTGCTCGATGTCGCGCAGCAGCTTGTGCTCGTCGATGCACACCAGCGAGGTGGCTTCGCCACTACTGCCGGCGCGGCCGGTGCGACCAATGCGATGGACATAATCCTCGGCCACGTTGGGCAGGTCAAAATTGACCACGTGCGGCAATTCGTCGATATCGATGCCGCGCGCGGCGATGTCGGTGGCCACCAGCACATTGGTCTTGAGCCGCTTGAAGTCGTCGAGCGCGCGGGTGCGCTGGCCCTGGCTCTTGTTGCCGTGCAAGGCCGCCGCGCTGATGCCGGATTTGGTCAGCCGCTCGGCCAGCGCGTCGGCGCCGTGCTTGGTACGGGTGAACACCAGCACCTGGTGCCAGTTGTTATCGCCGATCAGGCGCACCAATAAATCGCGCTTGCGTTCGCGATCGACGTAATACAGGCACTGCGCGACACCTTCCGCCGTCGCGTTGCGGCGCGCCACCTCGACCGTGACCGGATTGTCGAGCAGGCCCGTCGCCAGTGTGCGAATCTCTTCGGAGAATGTGGCGGAGAACAGCAGGCTCTGCTTCTTCTTGGGCAGCAACGCCAGGATCTTGCGGATGTCGCGGATGAAACCCATGTCGAGCATGCGATCGGCTTCATCGAGCACGAGGATCTCGATGCCGGACAGATCAATGTTGCGCTGGTTGATATGGTCGAGCAGGCGACCCGGCGTGGCGACAACGATGTCGACACCGGCCCGCAGGGCGCTGGTCTGCGGATTGATGCCGACGCCACCGAAGATCGGCGTCGAGCGCAAGGACAGATGCTTGCCATAGGTGCGCACGCTCTCCTGCACCTGAATCGCCAGTTCGCGCGTCGGCGCCAGCACCAGTGCGCGCGGCTTTCGTTTGGTCGACGCGCTGCCTTGAGAGAGTAGTTGCAACATCGGCAGGACGAAGCCGGCGGTCTTGCCGGTGCCGGTTTGCGCCGCGGCCATCAGGTCGCGCCCGGCAAGCACCACGGGAATGGCCTGCGCCTGGATGGGGGTGGGCGTGTCGTAGCCTTGATCGGCAACGGCAAGGAGAATCCCGGCATCGAGGCCGAGTTCGGTAAATTTCATTGGGTGACTCCTGGAATCGGCCTCACGTGCAGCCGATAGGGAATCGGCGGGGACACGAACCAGTCTAGGCAGAAACTATTGGGGGGTGAAACGCGGCAGGAACAGCCCAACGCGATGCGCGGCAAACAGACTGTGGCAGGCGACGCGGGGCGGAGTGTATCACCTGCCGGGGTGATCTCAGTTCTTGGTTTTCCGCGCCGCCAGCATTTCCAGCATCCGGGTGACGTTTTCCGGTTCGATATCCATGCCGAGTTCCATCCCCGGATTCACGGCGATGGAAAAACCGGGTTCCATGCGTTCGACGATCCAGGCGAAGTCCGCCAGCAGGCCACC
>JAUXNZ010000161.1 GCA_030682595.1 Rhodocyclaceae bacterium
CGCGTAGCTCAGCTGGTTAGAGCACCACCTTGACATGGTGGGGGTCGTTGGTTCGAGTCCAATCGCGCCTACCAAAATTCCTCAGGAAATTAGGTAGTTGTAGTACAGATCAAGCCGCCTTCGGGCGGTTTTTTCGTTCACTATGACGTAACTCTGTCGTGAGTTACCCATCGGTTCCGGTTTGGTGTTTATGACCTTCGGCTCAGCGTCGATAATTGCCGTGAAGACTTGGTAGTATTGAGTGGGTGTTAAAAACGCGTACCGCATTTATGCAACCATTGCCTCCTGGCCTGCTACCTCAGGGTAGATGAGTACAAACTTGTCACTTATCTGTTAAGCATGCCAAATAGTCATGGCAAGGCTGATTTGTGACATGCTGTAATTCATATATGTGTACGCTATGCATTGGCCTGAATTTTGTGTGATCATAGGCGCTGGAGCATGCAGGATAAAATCAAAGTCCGCTTCAGAACCGCAAAGTGCTCCGCGGTGTCCGGACTCATAACTATATAAAGAGTCGAGGAGAGAGATTTGCCCAAGGCGGTAGTTCCATCTGTATTGAAGGGGGCGCGTTTGCTGGATCTGGTTGCGGCATCCCGCAATCCCTTTTCGCTCGCGGAACTCAGCCAGCAGTTGGAACTGCCCAAGAGCAGCGTATTAAGTTTGTGCACCAGCCTGACCCAGGTCGGGCTGCTGACCCGCTTTGAAGACGGCACTTATCATCTGGGTACGCACTTGGTCGATCTGGCGCATGCTTATCTGTCGCGTACCGACTTGACTCAGGAATTTGCCCGGGCATGGGAGTCCCTGCATGCGATGCCGGGAGAATCAGCGGTGCTGGCTGTGCTGGACGGCACGGATGTAGTATACGTGGCTTGCCGGAACGGGAGTCAGCCGTTCTCGCTGACGTACCGCATCGGCATGCGTTTGCCGGCCCATTGCACGGCCTCGGGCAAGGCATTGTTGAGCACCATGACCGATGAGCGTGTGCGTCAGTTATACAAGGGCAAGAAACTGGAACGCTTGACCAGCCATAGCTGTACCACGCTGAAGGCGCTGCTGGCCGACCTGGCATCCGTGCGCGCCCATGGCTATGCTGTGGATGACGAGGAAACCCGCGAAGGCATGTGTTGTCACGGGGCACCGGTATTCGATGCCACCGGGCGCCAAGCCGTGGCTGCTGTGGCCCTCAGCATGATGAAGACCGCCAATTCGTCGCGCGATGGCGGCTTGGCTGTCAAGACGGTGCATGAACTTGCCGAGTTGATGTCGCGGCGCTTGGGTATGATGTCCGACAGGAGTTGAAATTCGATGGTTTTGTAATAATGCCGATACGCCGGTTCGTCAAGCAGGATGTTGTTTTGACTCCTGTCCAGATCGAAAATCCCGTTTTACCCACAAACCATGAGGAGAGAAGCATGGAACTAGAAAAGCAAGTCAATCAACCAGCTGTCAAGGAAGAGGGGGCGGCACGCCGCAAGTTCCTCAAGGCCGCCGTCGGCGGTACCGCGGGCGCGGCGATTGCCGGTTTCCCGATGATCTCCGTCGCGCAATCCCCCATCGTCCTGAAGATGCAGGGCGCCTGGGGCGCCAAGGACGTCTTCAACGAGATGGCCGAGGAATATGTCAAGCGCGTCAATGAAATGGCCGGTGGCCGCCTGCGCATCGACTATCTGGTCGCCGGCGCGGTGGTCAAGCCCTTCGAGGTGATGGAGGCGACCTCCAAGGGGGTGATCGACGCCGGCCATCAGGTGGCGGTTTACTGGTATGGCAAGAGCAAGGTCGCTTCGCTGTTCGGTTCCGGCCCGATCACCGGCTGCGACTCCGCCCAGAACCTCGCCTGGATTCACAAGGAGGGGCAGGTCTTTTATGACGAGCTGATGAAAAAGATCGGTCTCGACGTGGTCGGCTTCTTCGCCATGCCGATGCCGACCCAGCCGCTGGGCTGGTTCAAGAAGCCGGTCAAGTCAGCCGCCGAATTGAAGGGTTTCAAGTACCGCACCGTCGGCCTGGCCGCCGACCTGATGAACGAACTGGGCATGAAGGTGACGCAGTTGCCCGGCGGCGAAATCGTGCCGGCGATGGAGCGCGGCGTGATCGACGCCTTCGAGTTCAACAACCCGACTTCGGACCGCCGCTTTGGCGCCCAGGACGTGGCCAAGAACTACATGATGGGCAGCTACCACCAGGCCATGGAGTTCTTCGAGATCGTCTTCAACCGCAAGAAATACGAATCGCTGCCCAAGGATCTGCAGGCGGTGCTGAAATACGCGGCCGAGGCGGCGTCTACCTCGAACTACGCGCTGGCGATGGACAACTACTCGAAGGATCTGCAGGAGCTCAGGACCAAGGACAAGGTCAATATCCTGCGCACCCCGAAGGACATCTTCGATGCGCAGATCAAGGCCTGGGACACGATCGTCAATCGCCTGACCGCCGAGGATCCGTTCTTCAAGCGGGTGTGGGAATCGCAGAAGGCGTGGGCCAAGCGGGTCGGTTACTACCACTTCTTCAACGAGGCCGACTACCGGTCGGCTTACGAGCACGTGCACGGCAAGCTCGGTTTCTAGTCGGTCGCTAGTTCGCATCAACCCCGGCGGGTGGCGCTCTGGCGTCCCCGCCACGTTTCATAAGCGAATCCATTCTTATGTCCATTCAATCGCTGCTGCACGGCATCGACCAGTTGTCGAAATCGGTCGGCCATGCCTTCGCCTGGTGCATCGTCATCCTGACGTTGGGCACTTCCTATGAGGTATTTGTTCGCTATGTGTTGAACGACCCGACCGATTGGGCTTTCGACATGAGCTACATCCTCTATGGCGCCCTGTTCCTGATGTCGGGCGCCTATGCCCTGTCGCGCAACGCGCATGTGCGCGGCGATATCTTTTACCGGCTGATGCCGACCCGCGTCCAGGGCCGGCTCGAGTTCGTGCTCTACATCTTCTTTTTCTTCCCTGGCGTCATCGCCCTGATGTATTCGGGCTGGAGCTACGCCATGGATTCGATGCGCATCGGCGAGGTGAGCGTCAACAGCCCGATCGGCGTGCCGATCTGGCAACTCAAGCTGATCATCCCGGCGGCGGGCGCCTTGTTGTTCCTGCAAGGGATTGCCGAGATGCTGCGCTGCATCGTCTGCATCCGCACCGGCGAATGGCCGGCGCGGCTGCACGACGTCGAGGAAATGGAAACGGCGATACTGCATCAAGCCGAGGACGAGAAACGACTGGAACGCGAAGCGGCGCTGTTGGGAGAAAATAAATGACGGACCCGCAAATTGCCCTGCTGATGCTGGGTTCGTTCGTCTTCGTCATCCTGCTCGGCTTTCCGATCGCCTTCACGCTGATGGCGATGGGCGTCGGCTTCGGTTATTACGCCTACTTCCAGCCCGACCAAGCCTTCTTCGACAGCCGGGTGTTCTACCTGCTGACACAGAATACCTTCAGCGTCATGAACAACGACGTGCTGGTGTCGATCCCCCTGTTCCTCTTCATGGGGTACATCGTCGAACGGGCGAACATCCTCGACCGTCTCTTCCTCAGTCTGCAGCTCGCGTTTCGCGCAGTACCCGGCGCGATGGCTGTCGCTGCCCTGATCACCTGCGCGCTGTTTGCCACCGCCACCGGTATTGTCGGCGCCGTGGTGACGCTGATGGGGCTGCTCGCCCTGCCGGCCATGCTCAAGGCCGGTTACGACCAGAAGCTCTCGACTGGCGTGATCGCCGCCGGCGGCACCCTGGGCATCCTCATCCCGCCCTCGATCATGCTGATTGTGTATGGGGCGACCTCGGCGGTTTCGGTGGTCAAGCTCTACGCGGCGGCGCTGATTCCCGGCATGTTGCTGGCCGGCCTGTACATGATCTATGTGGTGACGCGGGTGGTGATCAATCCATCCCTGGCGCCAAAGCTGCCGCCCGAGGCGTACAAGGACGTCTCCTGGGCTCAGGTGTTCGTGTTGCTGGCCAAGGCCTTCATGCCGCTGGCGGTGCTGATCATGTCGGTACTGGGCGCCATTTTGTTCGGCCTGGCCACGCCGAGCGAAGCGGCTGCGATCGGTGCGCTGGGCGGCACGCTGCTGGCGGCGGCCTATCGCGCCCTGACCTGGGGTCGCCTCAAGGAGGCGGTATTCCTGACGGCGCGCACCACGGCCATGGTCTGCTGGCTGTTTGTCGGCTCCTGGACCTTCTCGTCGGTGTTCTCCTACCTTGGCGGCGAAGGGTTGATCAAGGATTTCGTGATGAGCCTGGACCTGAACACGATCACCTTCCTGCTGCTCACCCAGCTGATCATCTTCATCCTCGGCTGGCCGCTGGAGTGGAGCGAGATCATCATCATCTTCGTGCCGATCTTCCTGCCGCTCCTGGCGCACTTCAACGTCGATCCGATGTTCTTCGGCATCCTGATCGCCCTCAACCTGCAGACCTCGTTTTTGACTCCACCCATGGCGATGTCAGCCTTCTACCTGAAAGGCGTGGCGCCCAAGCACATTCAGTTGGCGACTATTTTCAAGGGCTGCCTGCCATTCCTGAGCCTGGTGTTCGTCGCCATGGCAGCAGTCTATGTGTTCCCGCAACTGGTTTACTGGCTGCCGGATCTGCTCTATGGCAATTGACATGACGCAACTGAACTGGCTTTCCGCGCGGCAGGCGGCCCAGGGCATCCGGGACGGCCTGTTCTCTTCCGAAGACCTGGTGCAAGCCTGTATCAAACAGATCGAGGCGCGCGAAGCGGAAGTGCAGGCCTGGGCCTATTTCGATCCGGACCATGCCCTGGCGCAGGCGCGCAGAGCCGACGAGTGGCGGGCTGCCGGCAAGCCGCTCGGCTCGCTGCACGGGGTGCCGGTCGGCATCAAGGACATCATCGACACCGGCGACATGCCAACCGAGGATGGCACGCCGCTCCATGCGGGGCGCATGCCCTGGCACGACGCCAAGGTCGTTGAACTGCTGCGCGCCGCCGGTGCGGTCATCATGGGCAAGACGGTGACCACCGAACTGGCGACCTATGCACCGGGGAAGACCCGCAACCCGCACAATCCGGAGCACACGCCGGGGGGTTCGTCGAGCGGTTCCGCGGCGGCGGTGGCCGCCGGCATGGTGCCGCTGGCGCTGGGCACGCAGACCAATGGCTCGACGATCCGGCCGGCCGCCTTTTGCGGCGTGTTCGGCTTCAAGCCGACGCGTGGCCTGATCTCCTGCCAGGGCATCCTGCGCCAGTCGGAGCATCTCGACCAACCGGGTTGCTTTGCCCGCAGCGTCGCGGACATCGCCCTGCTGGGCGAGGTGCTGGCGACCTACGACGCCGACGCGCCGGGCATGCAGCCGCGCGCCAGATTGCCCCTGCTGCAAGTTTGCGAAGCGGCGCCGCCGATGCCGCCCAAGCTGGCGTTGATCAAGACGCCGTGGTGGTTGGAACAGGACGCCGACGCGCGGGAAGGTTTTGGCGAGCTGGTCGAGCATCTGGGCGAGCAGGTCGGCGAATTTGTACTGCCGGAGTCCGCCGCCAAGGCGCTCGACTGGCACAAGACCGTCATGGAGGCGGATCTCGCGGCCAACTACGCGACTGAATACGCGCGTGGCGCCGACCAGCTGTCGGCCACGCTGCGCGAGCAACTGGAGCGCGGGCGTGCCACCACGGCGGTTGATTACCTGCAGGCACTGGCGCGCATTCCCGTGGTGACCGAGGGGCTCGACGAGGTGTTCGATCGTTATGACGCTATCCTGACTCCGGCGGTGCCCGGCGCGGCGCCGCACGGCCTGGATGCGACGGGTAGCCCGCTGTTCTGCACGCTGTGGACCTTCTGCGGCATGCCGGCGATCAGCCTGCCCCTGTTGCAGGCGGGCAATGGTTTGCCGGTGGGCGTGCAACTGGTCGGCCGGGTCGGCGATGACGCGCGACTGCTGCGTACCGCGCGCTGGTTGGTTGAAACACTCGGCTAACGAGACACAAGAAAGAGGGGATGCGTTCATGAATATCAAACTGGTAATGGGCCTGGTCGGCCTGGTCGCACTGCTGGCATTTCTGGCCCCGCCGCTGCTCAAGCTCAAGAGTCTTCCGCTGACCCTGGTGGTGCTGATTGGCGTGGCGATGGCGGCCTACGAATTCATCGAGCACGTCAGCGGCAAAGAAGAATGAGACGGAGGCAGCGAAATGCAGGCTAAGGTATTGGTCAGTCGCGCGGTTTTTCCGGAGGTCATCGAGCGTCTCTCCGCGCATTTCGAGGTCGACTACAACGACCGCGATGCGGCGTTGCCCGCTGACCAGTTGGCCGCCCGCCTCGTCGGCAAGACCGGGGCGATTACCCTGCTGTCGGACCGTATCGATGCTGCCGTGCTGGCCGGCGCGCCGGGACTCAAGGCGGTGTGCAATGTCGCGGTGGGCTATAACAACTTCGACCTTGCCGCCATCACCCAGGCCGGGGTGATGGCCACCAACACGCCGGGTGTGCTCAACGACACCACGGCAGATATGGCCTGGGCGCTGCTGCTCGCCTCGGCGCGCCGTATTGTCAGCGCCGACCAGTGGGTCCGCGCTGGCCAATGGCAGGGCTGGAAGTTTCACGACGGCTGGTTCGGCAACGACGTGCACCATGCCACGCTGGGCATCCTCGGCATGGGGCGCATCGGCCAGGCCGTCGCCCGGCGCGCCGCCGGTTTCGAGATGCGTGTGCTCTATCACAACCGCACGCCGCTGGCCGCCGATCAGGAAGCAGCCTGCGGCGCCGCCTGGGTCAGCAAGGAGACCCTGCTGCGCGCGGCCGATTTCCTGGTGCTGCTGCTGCCCTATTCGCCGGCCGTCCACCACATCATCGGCGCGGCCGAGCTGGCACTGATGAAACCGACCGCGCACCTGATCAACATCGCCCGCGGTGGCATCGTGGATGACAACGCACTGATCGAAGCGCTGCAGCAGAAGCGCATTGCCGGGGCCGGCCTGGATGTGTTCGAAAACGAACCGGCGCTCGACCCGCGCTTCCTGGCGCTCGACAACGTCGTGCTGACGCCGCACATCGGCTCTTCGACGCGCGCCACGCGCCTGGCGATGGCGCTGCTGGCGGCCGACAACCTGATTGCCGCGCTGGGCGGGCAACGGCCGCCGAACCTGCTCAACCCGGAAGTCTTCGGTCGCTGATCCGTCCGACCGGCGCCCTGCTCAGTGCGTCGGCATGATGAAGGCGTTGGCCGACAGTTCGCCGGCCTGCGGCCAGCGCGCCGTCATGGTCTTGAGCCGCGTGTAGAAACGCACGCCCTCGGGGCCGTGAATGGCGTGGTCGCCGAACAGCGAATGCTTCCAGCCGCCGAAGCTGTGGAAGGCCATCGGCACGGGGATCGGTACGTTGATGCCGACCATGCCGACGGCAATGCGCCGTGAAAATTCGCGTGCGGTGTTGCCGCTGCGCGTGAACACCGCGACGCCATTGCCGAACTCGTGGGCGTTGATCAGGCTGATCGCCGCGTCGAGATCGGGCACGCGCACCACCGCCAGCACCGGGCCGAAGATTTCCTCCTGGTAGATGCGCATCGATGCCTTGACCTTGTCAAACAGGCAGCCGCCGAGGAAGAAGCCGCCTTCGTGGCCGGGTACCTTGAATGACCGGCCATCGACGACCAACTTGGCGCCTTCCTTGACGCCCTGGTCTACGTAAGCCTTGACCTTGTCATAATGCGCGCGGGTGACGAGCGGCCCCATGTCGGCGGCGGGATCGACGCCCGGGCCGATGCGCAAGCTCCGCGTCTTTTCGGCCATGCGCGTGACCAGAGCGTCGGCGATATCGCCGACGGCGACGGCGACCGAGATCGCCATGCAGCGTTCTCCGGCTGAACCGTAGGCGGCGCCCAGCAGGGCCTCGACCGTCTGGTCGAGGTCGGCATCGGGCATCACCACCATGTGGTTCTTGGCGCCACCGAGCGCCTGGACGCGCTTGCCGTGCGCGGTGCCGGTGGCATAAATGTACTGGGCAATCGGTGTCGAGCCGACAAAGCTGACGGCCGCGACGCGCGGGTCGGTCAGCAAGGCATCGACCACCGTCTTGTCGCCATGCACGACGTTGAAGACGCCATCCGGCAGGCCGGCTTCACGTAGCAGTTCGGCCAGCATCAGGCTCGGCGACGGGTCGCGTTCGGAAGGCTTGAGGATGAAGGTATTGCCGCAGGCCAGCGCCACCGGGAACATCCACATCGGCACCATCACCGGAAAATTGAAGGGCGTGATGCCGGCGCAGACGCCAACCGGCTGCCGGATCGACCAGCTATCGACGCCGGCGCCGACCTGGTCGGAATACTCGCCCTTGAGCAGGTGGGGAATGCCGCAGGCGAACTCGACCACCTCGATGCCGCGCGTCAGCTCCCCCTTGGCGTCGGACAGCACCTTGCCGTGTTCGTGGGTGATCTGCGCGGCGATCTCGTCGGCGTTCTTTTCCAGGAGTTCCTTGAACTTGAACAGGATGCGGGCGCGGCGTAGCGGCGTGGTGTCGGCCCAGCCGGGCAAGGCCGCCGTCGCTGCCTGGAGTGCAGTGTCAACGTCGGCGGTGCTGCCCAGCGGCACCTGCGACACTATTTCACCAGTCGCCGGGTTGAAAATATCGCCCCAGCGCTGGCCGGCGCCGGCATGCGGCTTGCCGTTGATGAAATGCGCGAGCTTGCGCGGTGCCGCTTCGTCGTAAAGTTTGGTGCTCATCAGGCGTTCTCCTTGGACTGGCGTTTGCCGTGCGTTCGTAATGCTGAACGGCGTGCAATTTTGTGCACCAATTCTTATTGGTGGAGGGCTTGCTGTCAAGCGGCGATTGGCCGTCAGGCCGTCACGCCGTTTCGAAGTGCTCCAGCACCAGTTGCACTTGCGCTGCGCCCTGCCACTCGTTGATGTCGAGCCGGAATGCCGCATGGATGCGGTCGGGGGCGCTGTCGGGATGGTTGAAACGGATGGCATCGAGACGCACGTTGCCTTTTTTCAGCGTGAGCTTGAGGTGCTTGTCTTTCAGCAGGCGTTGTTGCACGACCTCGAACTGGTCGGCGAACAGCGGGGCGGGGAAACCCTGGCCCCAGATGGCATCGGCCAGCAGGCGGGCCGGCGTCAGGCTGTAATAACCGGCTTCGAGCGGGCCGTCGGTTTCATGGCTGCGCGTGAGCGCGGCCGGGGAGAGCAGGGCGCGGGCGATTTCCTCGAAGGCGGCCGTGAAGTCGGCCAGGTCGCCTTCCCGGATCGCCAGGCCGGCGGCGGCGGCGTGGCCGCCGAAGCGCAGGATGAGACCGGGGCGGCGCTTGGCGACCAGATCGAGCGCGTCGCGCAGATGCAATCCGGGAATGGAGCGGCCCGAACCGCGCAGCTCGCCATTTGGTGCGTCTCCGGCGCGGGCGAAGACGACGGTGGGCCGATGCAGCTTTTCCTTGACGCGACCGGCGAGGATGCCGATGACGCCCTGGTGCCAGGCCGGATCGAAGAGGGTGAGGCTGGCGCGGCCCCCATGGTCGATGTCTTCGAGCTGGATGGCCGCCGCGGCCTGCATGTCGGCCTCGATGGCGCGGCGTTGCAGGTTGATGGCGTCGAGTTCCTGGGCGATGTTGAGCGCGCGGCCCAGGTCGTCGGTGACGAGACACTCGATGCCGAGGCTCATGTCGGCCAGCCGGCCGGCGGCATTCAGGCGCGGGCCGGCGGCGAAGCCGAGGTCGAAGGTGGACGCGCGGCTCGCCTCGCGTCCCGCAACTTGGAGCAGGGCGGCGATGCCGGCTTGCACTTTGCGCTGGCGGATGCGTGCCAGCCCCTGTGCGACGAGGATGCGGTTGTTGCGGTCGAGCGCCACGACATCGGCGACCGTGCCGAGCGCGACGAGGTCAAGCAGGGCGGCGAGATTGGGCTCGGCGCGGTCGCTAAAGGCGCCGCGTTTTCTGAGTTCTGCGCGGGTGGCGAGGGCGACGTAAAACATCACGCCCACGCCGGCAATGCTCTTGCTTGGAAAGCGGCAGCCGGGCTGGTTCGGGTTGACGATGGCATCCGCCGCCGGCAATTCGTCCCCGGGCAGATGGTGGTCGGTGACGATCACCGTCATGCCAAGTTGTTTGGCGGCGGCGACCCCCGCCACGCTGGCGATGCCGTTGTCGACGGTGATGAGCAGATCGGGCTGCCGCGCTGCCGCGAGTTGCACGACTTCGGGCGAGAGGCCATAGCCGGTCTCGAAGCGGTTGGGCACGAGGTAGTCGACAATTCCACCCATGGCGCGCAGGGCGCGCAGCCCGACGGCGCAAGCGGTGGCGCCGTCGCAGTCATAGTCGGCGACGATGAGGATTTTCTGTTTTCCGGTGATGGCATCGGCCAGCAGGGTCGCGGCGCGGTCGATGCCTTTCAGTTGTTCCGGCGGCAACAGCCCGGATAGGCTGGTATCGAGTTCGTCGGCAGCCAAGATGCCGCGTGCGGCATAGAGGCGCGCGAGCAGCGGATGGACGCCGGCCTGTTCGAGCATCAGCCGCGCGCGTTGCGGCACGGGGCGCACGGAAATCTGCGTCATGCCAGTGTCGTCAGCGGGCGTGGCCGTTTCCAGAGCTGCCACCGTTCGCCGCGGGTGAGCGAAAACGCGACGGTCCGCGCGACGTCGGCGGCCCCCGCGATGCTCGTGCCGATCACGCGTAGCTCGCGACATTCGCGCTTCTGCAGACTGGCCAGGCCTGGGACGATCCAGTTGCGTTCGAGGTCCAGCAGGGCATTGCGCCAGGCCAGGGCATCAAAGGTCCTGGCCGGATGCTCCATGCTTTCAACGATGGCGAGGACGCGACCGCTGGCGGGCTGGAAGTGTTCCGGGGGCGCCAGGCAGGGCAGGTTGGCCAGGGTGCACAAGCCGGCCAGCACCGGGTCGCGACTCCAGGCGACGTTGAAATTGGCCTGCACCGCGTCGGGCAAGCTGCCCAGGCCCCAGGGCCACAGGCTGTTGATCAGCGGCTGGCCGAGTCTGTCGCGGCTGCGATTGACGGGATGGCTGTGCATGATCGTTTGCGCCGCCGCGATCAGCCGGCGCCAGGCTTGGCCGTCGGGGCCGCCGGGCAGGCCGGGGTCGACCGGTCGACTGATGGCATCCGCTAACGGGCAGGTCGTCAGTTCCAGCGGTTTGGCGAGCTGCAGTTCCCAGTGCGTGGGTGCGGAGGCCGAGAGCGTGCCCCAGTCGACGAATAGCGGGGCGACAGCCTCGATCAGCGCGGCCGCTTCCGCGGCGGTTACATTCAGCCATGCCGGATCGGCGAGCGATATACCCTCACGCGCGACCTGCAAATGCACCGGATCAAGACATATCCAGTCTCCAGACGCCGTCCCCATGTTGGCGGCGGTACCGGCTGACGCCGTCCCGCCAGCGCCGACTTTATTGGCCCTCCACGCTCGCAACCCCGGCTCGCTGCCCCCCACCCCTGGAGGGGGCAATCCGCTGGCGTCGGCTTGGGACGGCCCGGCGCAGACTCGCAGCGCCGCCGCCGGCA
>JAUXNZ010000164.1 GCA_030682595.1 Rhodocyclaceae bacterium
CTTCGGCAAGCAGCGCGGCATCGTCGAACGCCACGCCCAGCGAGGCGGCCACCCGGGGATTGGCGGCAACCTCAAACTCGCGCGACATTTGCGGCGGCGGCAGGCCACGCCCGGCCTGCCAGCCGCGCACCATCTCGATGGCGCGCCGCGCCACCTGCGTCGGCGTCGCATACACCGCCAGCACCGCCCCGGCCTTGACATAGGCAGGAGAAAACGCCACCAGCGGCACGCGCGCACGGTAGGTGGTGAGCAAGATATTTTGCAGCGTGGCACTCTGATAGACCGTCGGATCGGGCAGGGCGAGGATCACGTCGGCGCCTTCCAGTACCGCCCTGAGCGCCGGGTAGAGATCTTCCGGCGCATGCACGGGCGCCACGACCAGCCTGAAGCCCCGCGCCGTCGCGGCCTTTTCCAGCGCGGGCAGCAGCGGCCGGGTTTGCGGCCCGACCAGCACGCCCACCCGCGGCCGGTCGGGCAACGCGCGTTTCAGCAAGGCCAGTTGCCGCGCCAGCGGCTGGTCGAGCACGGCAGCGGACAGCGCCCGCTGCCCGGCAATCCCCGGCGCATGCCGCGCCACCTGGGCGTCATAGGCGGCCCGCGGCAGCAGGGTTGCCAGCACCGGCACGCGTGCCCACCCGCCCGGCCTGTCGGCCAGCCAGCCGAGCGTCTCATCGAACGCCGCCGCGCCGACCGTGACAATCAGCGCGGGAGGCTCCTCACTGTCCTGGAGCGGAAGTTGCCGGCGGGCGACCTTCAGCTCCAGGCCGTCCAGACCGCCCTGCAGCACGGCAGCCGTTTCGGCCTGCACGCCCCCCTCCTCCGCCGCCACCACCCAGACCCGCTGGGACGCCGCCGCCGGTAATACCAGAGTCATAACCAGCAGGCAAGCGATGGCGAGATGGGAGAGGAAGCGGGCCATCGTCAGAACGTGAAGCGCAGGGTGCCGTAGGCGCGGCGGTCGAAAGTAAGGTTCGATCCAGTCTGGTATTCCGGCAGGCTGCCATTTGCAGCCTGCACCACGAGCGCGGCTTCGGCGCGCGTACTGCCGATGCGGAACGGCTTGGCGAGCCTGACATCGATTCGCCGCCGGCTAGGCAGTGTGTCCTCTGCCTTATTCCAGGTCATGGCCCCCATCGAATGGTGGATCACGCCGAGATCGAGGTCGTAGGGGAGTTTCTGGAACCAGGCGATCGTGGTGGCACGGGTGGGTGGTCGGGGCTTGTCGACACCGAGGTCCCAGATCGCGTGCTGGAGTGTCTGATTGACCCAGAATTCACTCGTTTCGAATGGCTTCCAGCGCAACTGGTATTCGAGACCGCGGGTTTTGAATGCGCCAAGATTAACAAAGTCGACGACGCCTTTACCGGCCAGAATCTGCGCAAGCGTGCGCCCCTGCATCACGATGATTTCTCTCATTCGCTCGTCGAATGCGCGCACGTCCAGCGTCAGGCGCCACTCCCGAAAATTGCCAAAGTAGCCCAGTTCGCGTGAAAACAGCTTTTCCGGCCCGGCGTTGCCGCTTGACTCGAACGGCCTGAAAGGAATTCCTAGAGCGGCGTACTGCCAATATTGCGGGTTGGTGACCGGGTTGGCATTTTTCGTATACAAGCGCACATCGCTCGACAACTCGAACAAGGTTGGCATCCGCGCTGATTCGGTTACCCCGACGCGCAGAGTGTGGTCGGGCATGACATGCAGGTTCACCATCAGGCGCGGCGAAAAATAGCCGCCTTTCAGGCTGTGCTGACCCCGGAAGCCGCCGGCATTGATCAGCCACTGCGGGTGCGGCCGCCATTCCAGGTTGCCGAACAGTCTTTCCTCGTGAAAAGACACCGCCGTCTGCCGGGCATACAGGGGCGGCGACAGCGCCTCTTCAAATTTGTAGCCGGCCCCCCAGACGGCGCGCAATTCAGAATTGATGCTCAGTTGATGCTGGAACTCAAAATTCGTGCGCCGGCCTCGCCCACCCGAATCAAGTGTCACACTCGGGTCGGGCGCATAGGGCGCGGCATCGCGGAAGGTTTCCTCGTCAAAGCTGGCAGAGAGTTTGATTTCATCCGTCGCTGATAACTGGCGCCGCCATTGGCCCTGCAGATAAAAATCGCGGTTGTAAGCGGTGCGTAACGGATTGCCATAAGAGGTGGGGGGGAACCCCTCCCCCGATGACAACTGGCTGACCCCGGCCTTGATCATCAGCTCGTTGCCAATGGCCGGACGCAGATCGCCGCGCAGGTGCAACTGACTGACAATCTTGTCGTCATTGACAGTAAGGTAGCCGGTGTCACTGCGTCGCCCGGCAGACAACCGGAAGCTGGCGGCTTCGTTGCCCCAGCCGATGCGCGCCATGTTGTCATTCACTCCCGCCTGGCCGCTGGTGACTGAAACCTCCGCACCATGCGTATCCGCCGTATGGCGGGTGATGATGTTGATGACGCCGAACATGGCATTGGCGCCATAGGCCGCCGAATTGGAACCGCGCAGCACTTCGATCCGTTCGATATCTTCCAGCAGCACCCCCATCATGCCCTGATGCGTGCCCCCCAGGTAAAACGTCGAATAGACCGGACGACCATCAATCAACACCAGATTGCGGACGCCATAATCATCGAGCGGTGCATGGTAGGCCGCGGTCGGATGAGCGCCGTTGTAACCCGAGACAAGATAACCCGGCACCAACCGCAGCAGATCGGCGACATTACGCGCACCGGAACGGCGGATGATTTCCTTGTCGATGATCGTCACCGCCCCCGGCGTCTCGCTGAGCGGCTGGGCCAGCCGACTGACCGTCAACACCACGGGCAGCTCGCTGAAGTAGTCCTGCTCGGACAACCCGGCCGCCAGCACGCCGCCACTCGCGGCAAGCGCGCAAAGCGAACTGATGAGTGGGCGAAAAGGGTGGTGCATTGACTGGTTATTCTTGTTTTTGAGCCGCGCATGATGGCACGCAGCGGAATGGCTGGCAATAGCTACCCACGCCGACTGACCAGCGCGATACCCGCGACCACCAGTGCGGCGCCGAGCAGTTGCGCGAGCGAGAGCGGTTCGCCGAGAAGCCAAGCGGCCAGGCCGATGGTGGCGAGCGGGCCGAGCATGGAAACCAGCGCCACGCGCGCACTGCCCAGTTGCCGGATGGCCGCTGCTTGGGCGAATACCGGCAGCGCGGTTGAAAACACGCCCATCGCCAGTGCGTAAGCATAGACCGGCCAGGGCTGCGCCAGCGCCCTGAGCGGCTCCGGCTGCACGGCGAAAAAGTGGGCGAACACGGCGACGGTCGAGGCCAGCGTCGCCAGCGCGGCGAAGCGTGCCGTGCCCATCCGGGCGATCAGCCCCGCGCTGCCGGTGAGGTAGATCGCGTAACACACCGCCGACCCGAACACCAGCCCGCTCCCCAGCCAGATCGTCGCCGCATCCTCCGCGAACTTGAGATCGTGCCAGAAGGCCGCGCCGATGCCGGCGTAGCACAGCCCCAGCGCCCCCAGTTCGCGGCCGCTGGGCGTGCGCCGGGTCAGCGCCATGCCGAACAAGAGCGTCAGGGTCGGATAGGTGAACAGGATCAACCGTTCCAGACCGGCTGTAATGTATTGCAAGCCGAGAAAGTCGAAGACGCTGGCGCCGTAGTAGCCGGTCAGCCCCATGATCACGATGCCCAGCCAGTCGCGCCCGGACAACACCGGCGCGCCGCGCGAAGCGGTGAGGCCGACCCAAAGGAAGATCGGCAGCGCGAAACTCATGCGCAGGGCCAGCAGCGTGATGGCATCGACGCCATACGGATATGCCAGCTTGACCAGAATCGCCTTGAACGAAAAGCCGAAGGCCGCGAGGATCGCCAGCGCAATCCCCGCGCGGTGACTGCCGCCCAGGGTCAACGTCGCCCGCCGAGCAGTGAACCCAGCACGCCACGGAGGAGCGCGCGCCCGACCTGCGAACCGATGCTGCGCACCACTGTCTTTGCCATCGTCTGCGCCAGGCCGTCGGTCTGCCCGCCGCGCGGGCCGGTGCGGCCGAACAGGAGGTCGCTGACCGCATTGCCGCCGCTCTCTGCCGACTGGGGCGCCGTCCCGCCAGCGCCGACTTTTGCGGGCGCCGTCCCGCCCGCACCGACTTTTGCTGGCGCAGTCCCGCCCGCACCCGCTTTCTGTTCCGGCGCTGCAGCAGCGGCACGCGCGGTCAGTATTTCATGGGCCGATTCGCGGTCGGCCGTCTTCTCATAATGACCAAACAGCAGGGAGGATTGAATCGCCGCCTGCCGTTCGGCGGCCGTGAGTGGGCCCAGACGCGAGCCCGGCGCCAGCACGAAGGCACGCTCGACGACGTGCGGCCGCCCCTTCTCATCAAGGAAGGACACCAAAGCCTCGCCGACGCCCAGTTCGGTGATCGCGGTCGCGGCATTGAAGGCCGGATTGGCGCGCATCGTCTCGGCCGCCGCCTTGACCGCCTTCTGGTCGCGCGGCGTGATGGCGCGCAGGGCATGCTGGACGCGGTTGCCCAATTGACCGAGCACCTTGTCCGGCACGTCGAGCGGATTCTGCGTGACAAAATAAATGCCAATGCCTTTCGACCGAATCAGCCGCACCACCTGCTCCACCTTGTCGACGAGCGCCGCCGGTGCGCCGTCGAACAGCAGGTGCGCTTCGTCGAAGAAGAACACTAGCTTCGGCTTTTCCAAGTCGCCGGCCTCGGGCAGCTGCTCGAAGAGTTCGGCCAGCAGCCAGAGCAGGAAGGTGGCATAGAGCTTGGGCGAATTCATCAACTGGTCGGCGGCCAGGATATTCACCACGCCGCGGCCGTCCTGCGTCTGCATCAGGTCGGCGATGTCGAGCATCGGCTCGCCGAAGAAGCGGTCCCCGCCCTGCGCCTCCAGCGTCAACAGGCCACGCTGAATGGCGCCGATCGAGGCTGCCGAGACATTGCCATATTGTGTCTTGAAGGTGGCGGCGTTCTCGCCGACATGCTGCACCATCGTCCGCAGGTCCTTGAGATCGAGCAGCAGCAGGCCGCCATCGTCGGCAACGCGGAAGACGATCTGCAGCACGCCTTCCTGCGTCTCGTTGAGTCCCAGCAGCCGCGCCAGGAGCAGCGGCCCCATGTCGGAGACCGTCGCCCGCACCGGATGCCCGGACGCACCCAGCACATCCCAGAACACCACCGGATTGGCGCGCGGCTGCCAGTCGGTGATACCGAGGCTGTCCAGCCGCTTTTGCAACTTGTCCGACGCCACACCCGCCGCGCCGAGGCCGGAAAGGTCGCCTTTGACGTCGGCGAGGAACACCGGCACGCCGATGGCCGAGAACTGCTCGGTGAGGCGCTGCAAGGTGACGGTCTTGCCTGTGCCGGTGGCACCGGTGATCAGGCCGTGACGGTTGGCGAGGGCGGGCAACAGCACAAGTTCGCTGACGCCGTGCTTGGCAATGAGGAGCGGAAGGTTCATGATTAGCCAAATTAGATCGGTAATGATGCAAAGCATAACGCAAGCGCACCACGGCAGGAATCCCGAGCTGTCAAGTGCTATAAAACAACAACTTGCGACGGTAAGCTCAAAAAAGACTTCAATTAACCACGCTGTTTAAAGTAGTATTGCCACCGCAACCTGCCCAAGAACTCGTGTTTGACTTGACGGGACACCATCACCATGACTCGTTTATCCGCATCATGAAACCCAATCAGGAAAGCATGTCGCCCCAGATCGACGAGGTGCGGCGACTCAAGCAAAAGGGGCTTAGCATGGCCCAGATCATCGACCGCCTGAGCGGTGACGCGGGTCCGACAATTTTGGCCGCGCCGCCGCCCAAGCCGGCTGCCGCGCCGCTTGCACTTGCGGCCCATGCACCCACGCTGCATCTGACGCTGGACGATATCGAATATCCGGCCTACATGCTCAACCAGAATTTCGAGCTGGTGTGGATCAACGAACACGCCCAGCAGCGGTTTTTTGGCGGGCAGCCCGATCTGCCGCAGACCAGCGACGCGCGCAACCTGTTCCGCCTGCTGCCGGTGGGGCGCAACGAGTGGGGCAGCCTGCTGCACTTCCACGTCGGGCTGGCCAAGTCGCGCCTGAGCCCGGACAGTTTCGGCAATCTGTGCCAAGGGCTTGATCCGGTCACCTATGCGCGGCTGCAAGCCGCCTACATCGAAACGGTGGCCGAGCCGATCCGCCCGGTCGTCCAATCCACCGTGATCCTGCCCGGCAACGCGGCCACCCAGGAAGCCGAACAGATCCATTCCGCTTACGCCACGTTCTTCCGCGAGGGCATCTTCATCGCGCTGATTCCCGAGGCCGAGTATGCCAACGAAATGCTCGACCTGCTGGCGCGGCGCGACGAAATCATCCGCAGCCTGCTGCGCAAGCGCCTGCCGGTGCTGACACACCTGGCGGTGCTGGTGGCCGACCTGCAGGGCTCGGTAAAAATTTGCTCGGAACTCCCTCCGGCGGAGTATTTCGAGCTGATCAATGAAATCTGGAAGGTGCTGGCGCCGATATTTCGCAAGCACCACGGCACCTGCGGCAAGCATGTCGGCGACGGCCTGATGTATTACTTCTTTCCGCAGCCCGACAGCGATTATCTGGCCAACTCGCTGGCCTGCGCGCAGGACATCCGCCAGGAAATCCAGCGCCTGTCCAAGGCCTGGCAGTTGCGCAAGCAGTGGTTCAACGAACTGTTTCTCAACACCGGCATCACCGAAGGCCAGGAATGGCTGGGCACCTATCAGTCGCCGACCAGTGTCGAATTCGTCGTGCTCGGCGACACGATCAACCAGGCGGCCCGCATCTCCGATTTCGCCCGCCATGGCAGCATCTGGGTCACCAAGAGCCTGATCAGCCGGCTGTCGGCGGAAGAACGCACCCGCGTCGTCTATGGCGTCCGGCGCCGCGCCCCAGAGGGCCGGGAAGTCTTTGTTTCATCGAGCTTTTCACAAATGTCCGCGTTGCTTGAACAAGAAGGCGCGCGCATGGAAAAACTGCACGACATCGCCACCCTGTCGGTGACCGAAGTCGTCGAAATCAAACCAAGAACCGGGTAGGTGCCGTTCTCTGTCGGCTGACGTAAAATGGCGGCCCCACCAGAAACGGAATCAAAACTATGGCCGGACACAGCAAATGGGCCAACATCCAGCATCGTAAAGGCCGTCAGGACGAGAAGCGCGGCGCGGCCTTTTCGCGCATCGCCAAGGAAGTCACCGTCGCCGCCAAGATGGGCGGGGGCGATCCAAGTTTCAATCCGCGCCTACGCCTGGCGGTCGACAAGGCCAAGGCCGTCAACATGCCCAAGGACAAGATCGAGAACGCCATCAAGAAGGGCACCGGCGAACTTGAGGGCGTGAGTTACGAAGAAATCCGCTACGAAGGCTATGGCATCAATGGCGCCGCCGTGATGGTCGATTGCCTCACCGACAATCGTGTGCGCACCGTCGCCGAGGTGCGCCACGCCTTCAACAAATATGGCGGCAACATGGGTACCGACGGCAGCGTCGCCTTCATGTTCAAGCACTGCGGCCAACTGATCTTCGCGCCCGGCACGGACGAGGCGAAACTGATGGACGCCGCCATCGAAGCGGGCGCCGACGATGTGGCCGGCAACGAGGACGGCTCAATCGAGGTGATCACCGCGCCCAACGACTTTCTCGCCGTCAAGGAGGCGCTCGAAGGCACTGGCTTCATTGCCGAATTTGCCGAGGTGACGATGAAGCCGCTGAACGAAACCGAATTCGCCGGCGAGGATGCGCTGAAGATGCAGAAACTGCTCGACGCCATCGATGGGCTCGACGACGTGCAGGCGGTGTACACCACGGCGGTGCTGGACGAGTAAGCAGCGCCGTCCCGCCAGCGCCGACTTTCCCCTGCTGGCTCCCATGGCACGCTTGGCCCCCTTCCTGTTCGTCCTGCTGTGGAGCACCGGCTTCATCGGCGCCAAGCTCGGCCTGCCGCACGCGGCGCCGCTCTCCTTCTTGTTGGTTCGCTATCTGCTGGTCATCAGCCTGATGATCAGCCTCGCGCTGCTCTGGCGCGCGCCCTGGCCGCGTGATGGCCGGATCTGGTTGCACATCGGCATCAGCGGCCTGCTGGTGCATGGGCTGTATCTGGGCGGCGTCTTCGTCGCCATCGGCAAGGGCTTGCCGGCGGGCGTCACCAGCCTGGTGGTCGGCCTGCAACCGCTCCTGACGGCTACCGTCGCCGGTTGGTTGCTGGGCGAAGCCATTCGGCTGCGCCAGTGGGTCGGCCTCTCGCTCGGCTTTGTCGGCGTCGCGCTGGTCGTTTCGGGCAAGCTGGGCAGCGGCTTTGCGCTCGATGCCTTGTGGCCGGCGTTTGCCGCGCTGCTGGGCATCACCGCCGGCACGCTCTACCAGAAACGCTTTTGCCCCAACTTCGACTGGCGCAGCGGCGCGGTCCTCCAGTTCATCCCGACCGCTGTCGTGACCGGGGCAATCGTGTGGGCTCAGGATGACTACCGCATCGACTGGACCGGCGAATTCGTCTTCGCGCTCGGCTGGCTGGTACTGGTGCTCTCGGTCGGCGCCATCTCAATGCTCAACTGGCTGATTCGCCACGGCAATGCCGTCAATGTTGCCAGCCTGTTCTATCTCACGCCGCCGACCACGGCATTGCTGGCCTGGCTGATCTTCGGTGAAACCCTGAGCGGCGTTGCCCTGTTCGGCATGGCGCTCGCGGTGTGGGGCGTGTATCTTGCGCGACGATGAACACCGTCCGCATCCTGGGCATCGATCCCGGCCTTCGCATCACCGGATTTGGCATCATCGACAAGACCGGCCAGAAACTCGCCTATGTGACGAGTGGCTGCATCAAGAGCAACGACAAAGACAGCCTGCCGCTCCGTCTCAAGACACTGCTCGACGGCATTGGCGAGGTGATCGCCGCACACCAGCCCGCCGAAGCGGCGATTGAAAAAGTGTTCGTCAACGTCAATCCGCAATCCACCCTGCTACTCGGCCAGGCGCGCGGTGCGGCGATTGCCGCGCTGGTACTCGCCGGCC
>JAUXNZ010000168.1 GCA_030682595.1 Rhodocyclaceae bacterium
CTTGGCGCGTTCGTTGGCGCGGTGATCCAGCCAGTTGCGGCCGGCGATCATCAGGCCAAGCACGAAGAAGGCGCCGGGCGGCAGGATCATGATGAGAAAGCCGGGGTAGTCGGCGGGCAGAATCTGCCAGTGGTCCGCGCCGGGAATGATCATCTCGATGCCGGCAAACAGCGTGCCCTGGCCGATGATTTCGCGGATGGCGCCGAGCAGGCCGATGACCCAGACGAAGCCGACGCCCATCACCACGCCGTCATAGGTGGATATGCCGACCGGGTTCTTGGCGGCGAAAGCCTCGACGCGCGCCAGGACGATGCAGTTGGTGACGATCAGGGGAATGAAGATGCCGAGCACCAGGTACAGGTCGTGGAGAAAGGCGTTGAAGGCCAGGTCGACGACGGTGACCAGCGCCGCGATGATCAGCACGAACACGGGAATGCGAATCTCATAGGGAATCAAGCCGCGCAGCAAGGCGACGCTGAAATTGGCCAGGCCCATGACGAGAATGGTGGCGAGACCCAGGCTGACCGCATTCACCAGCGTGGTGCTGACCGCGAGCAGCGGACACAGGCCGAGCAGTTGCGCGAGGATGGCATTCTGTTTCCACAGGCCGTTGTGAGTGATGTCGCGGTAGGCACTCATGGAGATTTTTCCTTGAAAGTTGCCGCGCTGGGCAAAGCGTAAAGCGTAGCGGCGCGTTCCAGCGTCCAGGCCAGCGCGCGGCCGGTGGCGCGGGTGACGGCGCGGGCGGAAATGGTGGCGCCGACTTGCTGGTCGAAGGCGCCGCCGTCCTTTTTGACACGCCACTTGTCGCGCGGCGTTTCATCAAAGTGGCGGCCGTCGAATTGCGTGATCCACGGCCTGGCCTTGTTCTTGTCCTTTTTCGGATCGATGTAATCGCCCAGCCCCGGGGTTTCCTTGTGCTGCGTGACGCGCACCGCCGCGAGGCGGCCGTCGGCGGTCACGGCGAGAATCAGCCCGATGCGGCCGGAATAGCCGTCCGGCGCGGCGGCTTCCAGGACCAGGGCGACCGGTTGGCCGGCGCGTCGGGCGCGGTAGACGCGGGTCGGGACATCCAGGCCGAGTGCCGCGGTCGGCGGCAGGTCGATGACATCGGCGAGCAGGTCGTTGTCGTAGGCGGCCGGTGGCAACACCGCGGCGATCAGGCGGCGCTTGGCATCTTGCTGGGTGGCGGCGATGATCGGCTCGGTGATCTGGTGCATCCACGCCATCATCGCGGTGAACGCGATGGTGAACAGCAGGAGGATGGTCGCGGTGCGCAGCGCAATGCGCAGGGCGGTTGGCGTGGCGCTCATGGCGTGTTCTTCCGCCGCTTGGCGTCAGCGTGGCCGAACACCTTGGGCTGGGTGTGCATGTCGATCAGGGGCACCAACAGGTTCATCAACAGGATGGCAAATGCCATGCCATCAGGATAGGCGCCGAAGTTGCGGATGATCAGCATCAGGAGCGCCGCGCCGGCGGCGAAGATCAGCTTGCCGAGCGGGGTGGTGGCGCCGGAGACCGGGTCGGTGGCGATGAAAAAAGCGCCCAGCAGGGCGCCGCCGGTAAACAGGTGGAAGTGGGCGCTGGCGAAATGTTCCGGATTGGCGAGGTTGAACGCGGTGGCGACGCCGGCCAGCGTGGCGATGAAAGCCACCGGGATATGCCAGGTGATGACACGCTGCTGGATCAGCCACAGGCCGCCAACGAGATAGCCCGCCGCCACCCATTCCCAGCCGCGCCCGCCGATATTGCCGAAGGTGGCATGCTCGCCCAGAATGCCGGCGATCGTCGCCACCTGTTCCGGGTCACGCAGGACGGTGCGCAGGGCATCGAGCGGCGTGGCCATGACAATGGCGTCAATGTGGCGATCCAGGCCGAAGAGGCCGCCAAAAATGGCGTTGAATTGATTGGTGAAGCTGTGAAATTCGACGTGCGGCCACTGTGACATCAGCTGCGGGAAGGCGACAATCATGGTGCAAAACGCCACCATCGCCGGGTTGAACGGGTTCTGCCCGAGGCCGCCGAAGAGGTGCTTGGCGACGACGATGGCGACCAGCACGCCGCACACCGTCAACCACCACGGCGCGATGGGCGGGAAGGTGAGGGCGACCAGCCAGGCGGTGACGAGTGCACTGCCGTCGGTGAGAAACGGTAGCAACGGCTTGTTGCGCAGCCGGAGGATGAGCGCCTCGGCCGCCAAAGCCGTCACCGAGGCGAGCGCGAGCTGTACCAGAATGGCCGCACCGAAAAACCAGACGTAGGCCGCGATGCCCGGCAGCAGGGCGGCCAGCACCTTTGCCATGACGCGTCGAATACTGGCGGGTTGCAGGATGTGCGGCGAGCTGGTCATCAAACTTTGTCCTTCTGGGCGTTGATCAGGGCGCGCCGGGCCTCGGCTGCGGCGACCTGCGCCTGCTGGTCTGGCGTCAGTTCAGCGGTGTTTTGCGGTGTGGCAGCCGCCTTTTTTGCCGCGGCGCGTGCCTGTGCGGCGGCGATGAGCGCAAGTTTGTCGTTGGGCGCCGTCGCCGTTTTACTCGGCTCCACGGCTGACGCCGTCTCGCCAGCGCCGACTTTTGCAGCTTCTTCCCGCGCCAGCTTGGCCTTGGTTTCCGCAGCCTTGGCGGCGAGGCGGGCGGCTTTTTCGGTTTTCTCGCGTTCTTCGCGGAACTGGCGGAATTCGTAGCGTTCGCGGGCCAGGTCGGCGGCGACTTTTTCGCGTTCGCGGGCACGGATTTCGGATTTGGCGAAGCGGTAGTAGTCGACCAGCGGAATGCGCGACGGGCAGACATAGGCGCAGCAGCCGCATTC
>JAUXNZ010000171.1 GCA_030682595.1 Rhodocyclaceae bacterium
GCCTTCGATCTCGGCACGCCTACGTGTCGCTCGCCTAAACCCAGCAAGCACCTACACCTATCGGTTGTCAGTTTGTTAAAGATCAGTCGCCACCCAGCAGCGAGAGGGGCGCATTATACGGATCGGCAAAACACCGTCAAGCATTACTTCGAAATATATTTCACTGGTCACTTTTACCCACGCAACGGCCAGTGCGCCAGCACGCGGTAGCGGGCGCCGGAGGGTTGCAAACAGGACTCGGCCAGGGTGAGCGTATCGACTCGCCAGCGGACGGGCGTTTCCAGCACGGGCAAGCTCTCGCAACCTGCGCAACGTGCGTTGCGCACCAGCGTCACATGGGGTGAATGCGGACGCTGGTCGACGGGGAAACCCGCGGCGGCCAGTGCAAACGACAGTTCATCGAAAAGTCGGCGCTGGCAGGACGGCGTTGCCTGGCAGCCCGCCCAGAGAATGCGGTTGTGCGGCCACCAACCAAGCTGATCGAGCATCAGGTCGAAAGGCGCCACCCTTAACTGACCGGCAAGATTGCGCAGTTTGTCCAGTTGGGCGGGGGAAACAGCACCGATGAAGGCCAGTGTCAGATGCAGGCTGTCACGGCCCATGCGGCGGCCGCCACAGCGCGCGATACCCGCCGTCGCGGCGGCTTCCAGCGCATCGAGCGCGGCCGCATCCGGCCAGAGGGCGAAAAAAACCCGCTGCGGCGCTGCCGTTTCTTCAGTCACGCAACAACAGGGCCACGGCCGCGGCGGCAATGCCTTCGCCACGCCCCGTAAAACCGAGCCGCTCGGTGGTTTTGCCCTTGACGTTCACGCGCTCCGGCGCAATGCCGAGGTCGGCGGCGATGTGCTCGCGCATTTGCGCCACATAGGGCGCAATGCGTGGCGCCTGGGCGATCACCGTGCAATCGATATTGCCCACCCGCCAGCCGGCCGTGCGCACCGCCGCGAGCGCGTCGCGAAGCAGCATGCGGCTGTCGGCGCCTTGCCAGCGGACTTCGCTGTCGGGAAACATGCGGCCAATGTCGCCCAAACCTGCCGCGCCCAGCAGCGCATCCGTGATGGCGTGCAGCAGCACATCGGCATCGGAGTGGCCATGCAACCCCATGCTGTAAGGAATCGTCACGCCGCCGACGATCAGCGCTCGCCCCGGCACCAGCGGATGCACATCGTAACCTTGCCCGATTCGAATATCCATGTTCAGCGTTTCCTGTTTTGCAAGATCCATTCGGCCAATTGCAGGTCGAGCGGGTAGGTCACTTTAAGATTGGTAACATCGGCCTCGACCAGGCGTGGCTGCAAACCGAGCGCCTCGATGGCGCTGGCCTCGTCAGTCACCGCTGGGGCATATTGAAGTGCATCGATGAGTTGTGCGTGGCGGAACATTTGCGGTGTCTGGGCTTGCCAGAGTCCTTCCCGCGGCACGGTGGTCGCTGCGCGACAGCCTTGCGAAGTCAAGGTATTCGCGCGTTTCAAGGTATCGGCTACCGGCACGGCGAGCAGGCCACCGACCGGGTCAGCGCCAACTTCGGCAATCAGTTTCGCGACATGGGCCGGCGTCAGGCAGGCGCGTGCGGCGTCATGCACCAGCACCCAGTCATCCGCAGCCACCGGGTCGCCAGGATATGCCGTGTGTGTCATGGCCTTGAGGCCGTTGGCGACGCTTTCCGCGCGCGTTGCACCACCGCAGCGCAGCACCGTCAGGCGCGCCGCCAGATCACTCCAGTCAAATTCGTCCCAGTGCCGGTCGTCTGGCGCCAGCACGACAAAGATTCGCGCAATGACAGGCGCGGCGGCCAGGGTCAGCAAAGCATGGCGAATCAGTGGCTGTCCGGCAAGCGGCTGATATTGCTTGGGGCGGTTGCCACCCAATCGTGCGCCACCACCTGCCGCGGGTACCAATGCGAAATAAGTCATGGCCCGATTCTATAATGCCTGCATGAGCGAATTCGAGCCCGCCGCCTACTCCAATTGCAAGCTTTTGCCGTCAGTCTCGGCATAGGCCTGCTGCTGATGGCGACCATGGTGGTCGTCGCGCTCGCCTCCGGCATGACCGAAGTCGATGCCATCACCCTTTCGACACTGCGCCCGTTCAACCAGGCAACCTTGACTACCGCACCCGCCGTCATCGGCGGCGGTGTGCTGGCACGTCGAGTTCTGCCCGGAATGGCAGTAATTGGTCTAGGATTCATTGTAGGCATTGCCCTGTTGGCTTGAGTTCGCTCTTCTCCGCCCCTTCGCAAGGGCCAGAAAGGATCGCCATCATGGAAACACACCGCATCCGCACCGCCGCTGTCGCCGGCATGTTCTATCCCGGCGAGACCGCCACCCTCAGCCAGGACCTTGACGCCATGCTTGGCGCCGTCCTGCCAGCGCCGACTTTTGCGAAAACGCCGCCGAAGGCGCTGATCGTGCCGCACGCCGGTTACATTTACTCCGGCCCAGTCGCGGCGAGCGCTTTTGCGCTGCTTGCGCCCCATGCGGCAACGATAACGCGGGTCGTGCTCCTCGGCCCCTGTCACCGCGTAGCCGTGCGCGGACTGGCCGTGCCGAAATCCCGCGTCTTCGCCACGCCGCTCGGCAACGTGCCGCTCGATGCAGCAGCCATCGACCAGGCACTGCAACTACCCCAGGTCATACGGCTCGAAGATGCCCATGCCGACGAACATTCCCTGGAAGTGCAACTGCCCTTCCTGCAACAGGTGCTGGGCGAGTTCAGCCTGGTGCCCTTCGCCGTCGGTTATGCGACCCCCGACGAAGTCGCCGAGGTGCTGGAACTGCTGTGGGGCGGACCGGAAACGCTGATCGTCATCAGTTCCGACCTATCGCATTACCACCCCTACGCCGATGCCCAGCGGCGCGACCGGCATACCGCCGACGAAATCACGCACCTGCGCCTGCTCCTCGACCACGAGCAGGCCTGCGGCGCAACGCCCATCAACGGCCTGATCGAGATCGCCCAGCGGCGCGGCCTGCAGCCCCATCTGCTCGATCTGCGCAATTCCGGCGACACGGCCGGCGACAAATCGCGTGTCGTCGGCTATGCGAGCTTCGCCTTCATGGAGCACGGCGATGGATGAATCAT
>JAUXNZ010000172.1 GCA_030682595.1 Rhodocyclaceae bacterium
CCCTTCGATCAGCTTGAGCAGTGCCTGCTGCACGCCCTCACCCGACACATCACGGGTGATGGAGGGGTTGTCGGACTTGCGTGAAATCTTGTCGATTTCATCAATGTAGACGATGCCGGTCTGTGCTTTTTCCACATCGTAGTCGCACTTCTGCAACAACTTCTGGATGATGTTTTCTACGTCTTCGCCCACATAACCGGCTTCGGTCAGCGTGGTGGCATCAGCAATCGTGAACGGCACATTGAGCAGGCGGGCCAGTGTTTCGGCCAGCAGCGTCTTGCCGGAACCCGTAGGGCCGATCAGCAGGATATTGCTTTTCGACAGCTCGACTTCGGGGCCATGCTTGCCGCCCACCGTCTTCTTCATGCCAGCACGCAGGCGCTTGTAGTGGTTGTACACCGCCACTGCGAGCACTTTTTTGGCTTTGTCCTGGCCGATCACATAATCATCAAGCGTGTGCTTGATTTCGTGGGGCGCGGGCAGCTTGTCAGTCCCTTTGTCATGCCCCTCTTCCGGTAATTCTTCGCGAATGATGTCGTTGCACAGATCGACACACTCGTTGCAGATGTACACGGACGGGCCGGCGATGAGCTTGGTCACTTCATGCTGGCTTTTGCCGCAGAAGGAGCAAAACAGCAGTTTGCCGTCGCCCTTGCGTTCATCGCTCATGGTTGAACCTCTTTGATCTGCGCTTACGGGCGCTTGTCGAGCACACTGTCAATCAGGCCATAGGCCTGTGCTTCTGCCGCACTCAGGAAATTGTCGCGATCCGTATCCTTTTCGATCTGCTCCAGCGTCTTGCCAGTGTGGAAGCCCAGCAGCTCGTTGAGCTTGCCTTTGATCTTGAGGATTTCCTGCGCATGGATGGCAATGTCGGACGCCTGCCCCTGAAAACCACCCAGGGGCTGATGAATCATCACGCGCGAATTCGGCAGGCAATAGCGCTTGCCCGGCGCGCCCGCCGCCAGCAAAAAGGCGCCCATCGAGGCTGCCTGACCGATGCAGAGCGTCGACACATCCGGCTTGATGAACTGCATGGTGTCGTAAATCGCCATCCCCGCCGTCACCGCGCCACCAGGCGAGTTGATGTAGAGATAGATGTCCTTGTCCGGATTTTCCGATTCGAGGAACAGCAACTGGGCGACCACCAGATTGGCCGTCATGTCATTTACCGGGCCAACCAGAAAAATCACCCGCTCCTTCAACAAGCGCGAAAAGATATCGTAGGCGCGCTCGCCACGGCCGCTGGTTTCGATCACCATCGGCACCATGCCCAGCGCTTGCGGATCAATCATGGCCTGGGTTTCGTTCAGTCTAGACATTTGCGTGGAATGGGTGAAGTGGGAACTCGCCATCATGCCCCATTACCCATCAGTTCGTCAAAAGCCACGTCCTTGTCAGCCACCTGGGCATGGGCCAGCACCCAGTCGACCACATTGTTTTCCATCGCCAGCGCCTCGGCCTCAGCCAGCCGCTGCGGCTGGCTGTAATACCAGCGCACGACCTCCTGCGGATCCTCGAAGGTGGCGGCAAAATCGTCGACCACGGCACGCACGCTGGCGGGCTGGACGTGCAGGTCTTTTTCCTGCACCAAGGCGGCGACAATCAAACCCAGCCTCACGCGGCGGGCGGCCTGCTCGGTAAACCAACTGGCATTGACGGGAATGTTCTTCATCTGCGCGCCACGGCTTTCGAGGTCCTGACGCGCCTTGTCGGCCATTTGCTGGGACTCGGCGTCAACCATCGCCGTCGGCACATCGATCGGATGGGTTTCAAGCAAGGCATTCATCGCCTGCTCCTTGATGCGCGCGCGCAGGCGCTTGGCCACTTCGCGTTCGAGATTGGTGCGCACTTCGGCGCGCATCTTGACGGTATCGCCATCGGCAATTCCCAGCGAGCGGGCAAATTCTGCATCGATCGTCGGCAGTTGCGGCGCTTCGACGGCCTTCACCAGGATGGTGAATTGCACAGTGTTACCCGCCAGGTCGAGGGCGTGATAATCCTTGGGGAAGGTGGCGTCGAAAACTTTTTCCTGGCCGGCAACCACCCCTTCCAGCGCGGCCTCGAAATCGGGAATCATCCTACCGTCGCCCACCAAAACGCCATAATCGGTCGCCGCGCCGCCCTCGAAGATTTCGCCATTGCGCCGGCCGGTAAAGTCGATCACCAGACGGTCGCCCTTCTGGGCGGCACGCCCGGCGACGGAGTAGGTCGTGCGCTGCTTCTGCAATACCTCGATGGTCTTGTCGACCTCGGCATCGCCGACGCTGAGCGCGGGCTTTTCGATTGTGCGGCCGCTGATGTCGGCAATCGCAAATTCAGGGAACACTTCAAAAATCGCGGTAAAGGCCAACTGAGTCTCGGCATCAGCCTTTTTGGGCTCAATGCGCGGCTGCCCGGCCACCCGCAGATTCTGTTCGCGCACCGCGGCGCCAAATGCCTTTTCGATGGCGGCACCGAGGGCTTCGGAGCGCGCCTGGCCGCCATACATCTGCGCGACCATCTTCATCGGCACCTTGCCGGGACGGAAGCCCGCCATCTTGGTCGTCCTGGCGATCTTCTTGAGCTGCTGCTCCACCTCCTGCTCGATCTCGGCCATCGCCACGGTCATGTCGATGCGGCGCTCCAGCGGATTCGGCTTGGCGGCCTCGGCTGCCTCGTTGATGGCTTGAGTGGTGATGTTGTCCTGAGTCGTGTCCATGAAGAATCCTTGAATGAAGCCATAGTAGTAAGTTGGTGCGAAGGGCGGGACTCGAACCCGCACAGGTTACCCCGCTGGAACCTAAATCCAGTGCGTCTACCTATTCCGCCACACTCGCGCGGCCCGCGATTTGACCGCTGAATTCGTCAAACTCACACCTATACTCCCGCCCGATGGCCGTTGATCACTATGAGAATTTCCCCGTTGCTTCAATCTTGCTGCCGGCGAGGCTTCGCCCGGCGGTCGCCGCGATCTATGTTTTTGCCCGCACGGCCGACGATTTTGCCGATGAAGGCGATCTGCCCGCCACGGAACGGCTGCGCCTCCTGGACAGCTATCGGCACGAGCTCGACCGGATCGAACACAGCGCCTGCGGCTCCAATAACGAGCCGACCGTTCACCCGGTCTTTCACCGCCTCCGTCCGCATATCGCGAAACATCGGTTGCCGTTGGCGTTATTTCGCGACCTGCTCGATGCCTTCGCCCAGGATGTGGTGAAAACCCGCTATGCCAGCTTCGAAGAACTGCTGGACTACTGCCGTCGCTCCGCCAATCCGGTCGGCCGCCTGCTGCTGCATCTGTTCGACGCCGCCACGCCCGACAATCTGCGCCGTTCGGACGCCATCTGCTCAGCGCTGCAACTCATCAACCACTGGCAGGATGTCGGCATCGACGCAGCCAAACCGGTACCGCGCATCTACCTGCCGCAGGACGACATGGCGCGCTGCAAGGTCAGTGAAGAAAGCATTTTGCGCCGTGTCACCAGCGCCGACTTCAGTGCAAACTTCCGTGAACTCATGAAATTCCAGGTCGACCGTGCCCGTACGCTGATGCTCTCGGGCGCCCGCCTTGGCCGCGACCTGCCCGGCCGCATCGGGCTGGAAATCCGCGTCATTGTTGCCGGTGGTCTCTCCATCCTCGACAAGATCGAAGCAGCCGACTACGACGTATTCAACCGGCGGCCGGTGCTGGGCGCGCTCGACTGGCCGCGAATTCTGATAAGTGCACTCCGCCCATGAACCCTGACGACTACTGCACCCAAAAGGCCAAGGCCAGCGGCTCGAGCTTCACTGTGAGCTTTCGCTTCCTCGAACCGCGGCGGCGCCAGGCCATCACGGCGTTTTACGCCTTTTGCCGCGAGGTCGACGACGTTGTCGATGAATGCCGTGAGCCGGCCATCGCCCGCGTCAAGCTCGACTGGTGGCGCGCCGAACTCGCCGCGCTCGAAACCGGAACACCGTCCCATCCCGTCACGCAGGCGCTCGCCACGGCGCGCGCGCATTTCGCCCTGCCGGTGGAACAGCTCACCGAGATCATCGACGGCATGCAGATGGACCTTGAACAGACGCGCTATGCCGACTTCAAGGCCCTGCAACTGTATTGCCACCGCGTCGCCGGCGTGGTCGGCCTGCTCTCGGCCGAAATCTTCGGCTACAGCGACCGCCACACCCTGAAATACGCCCACACCCTCGGGCTGGCCTTTCAGCTCACCAACATCATCCGCGATGTCGGCGAAGATGCCCGCCGCGACCGCATCTATCTGCCGCAAGATGAACTGGAGCGTTTCGGTGTCAGCGTGCCGGACATCCTGCACAGCCGGCATAGCCCGGAATTCCAGGCCCTGATGCAGTTCCAGGCCGAGCGGGCACGCGAACATTACGCGCGCGCCCTCGCCCAACTGCCCGCCACCGACCGCAAGCGGCAGCGCGCAGGACTGATGATGGCCGCCATCTACCAGACGCTGCTCGACGAAATCGAACGCGACGGTTTTCTGGTC
>JAUXNZ010000174.1 GCA_030682595.1 Rhodocyclaceae bacterium
GTCAGAGCTTCCTCGAATTCTTCGCCTCCAAGGGCCATACCGTCGTGCCATCCAGCCCGCTGGTGCCGGGCAACGACCCGACGCTTCTCTTCACCAACGCCGGCATGGTGCAGTTCAAGGACGTGTTCACCGGCCAGGACACGCGGCCCTACACCCGCGCGGTGTCGTCGCAGCGCTGCGTGCGCGCCGGCGGCAAGCACAACGACCTGGAAAACGTCGGCTACACGGCGCGCCATCACACCTTTTTCGAGATGCTCGGCAACTTCAGCTTCGGCGATTATTTCAAGCACGATGCGATCAAATATGCCTGGGAGCTGCTGACCGAAGTCTACAAGCTGCCCGCCGACAAGCTCTGGGTGACGGTGTATGCCGAGGACGACGAGGCCTACGACATCTGGACAAAAGAGATCGGCGTGCCGGTCGGGCGCGTCGTCCGCATCGGCGACAACAAGGGCGCGCGCTACGCCTCCGACAATTTCTGGATGATGGGCGACACGGGCCCCTGCGGCCCCTGCACCGAGATCTTTTACGATCACGGCCCGGAGATTCCCGGCGGCCCGCCTGGCTCGCCCGAAGAAGATGGGGACAGATACATCGAAATCTGGAACAACGTGTTCATGCAGTTCAACCGCGACGAACACGGCGTGATGCATCCCCTGCCCAAGCCTTCGGTCGACACCGGCATGGGCCTCGAACGCGTCGCGGCGGTGTTGCAGCACGTGCACAGCAACTACGAAATCGACCTGATGCAGACGCTCGTCACGGCTGCCGCCCGTGAAACCAACACCAGCGACCTGCGCTTCCCCAGCCTGCGCGTGCTGGCCGACCACATCCGCGCCAGTGCCTTCCTGTTGTCAGACGGCGTGATCCCCGGCAACGAGGGACGCGGCTTCGTCTTGCGCCGCATCATCCGGCGCGCCATCCGCCACGGCTACAAGCTCGGCGTGCGCACGCCCTTCTTCCACAAGCTGGTGCCCGACCTCGTCGCCGAAATGGGGGCCGCCTACCCCGAGCTGGCGCAGGCGCAGGGCAAAGTGATGGACACGCTCAAACTTGAGGAGGAGCGCTTTTTTTTCACCATCGAGCACGGCATGGCCGTTGTTGAGGCCGACCTCGCGGAGATGCTGCGCTCCGGCATCAAAATCTTCAACGGCGACACCGCTTTCAAGCTGCACGACACCTTCGGTTTTCCGCTCGACCTGACGGCCGACATCTGCCGCGAGCACGGCGTTACCGTCGATGCCGCGGCCTTCGACAAGGCGATGGTGCAGCAGAAAGAGCAGGCACGCACGGCGGGCAAGTTCAAGATGGCGGCCGCCCTCGACTACACCGGCCCGCCAACCACCTTCCACGGCTACTCGCTGCTTGAGTCTGCGGGCAACATTCTGGCGCTCTACAAGGACAGCGTGCCCGTGAATGAACTCGCCGAAGGCGAGCAGGGCGTCGTGGTGCTCGATGACACCCCGTTCTACGCCGAATCCGGCGGCCAGTGCGGCGACCGCGGCGTACTGCACTCCGTGCATGGCATCTTCGCCGTCGAGGACACGCAAAAGATCCAGGCCAGTGTCTTCGGCCATCACGGCGTCGTCAAGACCGGCACGCTGAAAGTCGGCAATGGCGTGACGGCGAAAGTCGACATCCAGGCGCGCGCCCGCACGGTCCGCAATCACTCCGCGACCCACCTGATGCACAAGGCACTGCGTGAAGTGCTGGGCGACCATGTCCAGCAGAAGGGTTCGCAGGTCGATGCCGACAAGACGCGCTTCGATTTCGTGCACAACCAGCCGCTGACGAATGAGCAGCTACGGCGCGTCGAAGTCCTGGTCAATGCCGAGATTCTTGCCAATGCCGCCACCGAGGCGCGCGTGATGCCATTGCTTGAAGCGCAAAATACCGGCGCGATGATGTTGTTCGGCGAAAAGTACGGTGACGAGGTGCGCGTACTGTCGATCGGCTCGTCGAAGGAGCTCTGCGGTGGCACGCACGTGACGCGTACCGGCGACATCGGTTTCTTTACCATCGTGGCCGAAGGTGGCGTGGCGGCCGGCGTACGGCGTATCGAGGCGCTGACCGGCGACAACGCGCTGTCCTACGTGCAAGACATGGAGCAGGTGCTGGGTGGCATTGCCGGCACCCTGAAAGTAGTGCGTGCCGAAGCGCCGGCGCGTGTCGCCGCCGTGCTGGACCAGGTACGCAAGCTGGAACGCGAACTGGCGGCCATGAAGGGCAAGCTCGCCTCGGCGCAGGGTGACGACCTCGCCCTGCAGGCAGCCGACGTGAACGGCATCAAGATTCTCGCCGCGACACTGGCCGGCGCGGACGTTGCGAGACTGCGCGAAACGCTGGACAAACTCAAAGACAAACTCAAGAGCGCCGTCATCGTGCTGGCCAGCGTCGCCGACGGCAAGGTCAGCCTGATTGCCGGCGTGACCAGTGACCTTACAGGCAAGTTGAAGGCCGGCGAACTGGTCAATAGCGTCGCCCAGCAGATCGGTGGCAAGGGCGGTGGCCGCGCCGACATGGCGCAGGCGGGTGGCACACATCCCGAAAACCTGCCGACGGCGCTCGCCGGCGTCAAGGCCTGGGTCGAAGAAAGACTGTAGAGCGCCAACCCTGCGCCATGCAATGCACTTGCAGCAAGGGAGTGTTTCGTTTATAACGTCGTATTTTTTGAGCGGATCAAAGATGGCCGAAGAAGTTCTGCACAAGCAATTCTCCCCCTACGTTCCCAAGAAGAACGAGGAGTACATGAGCGCGAAGCAACTCGCGCATTTCCGGAAAATTCTGGATGCTCTCAAACTCGAACTGGCGGGTGATATCGAGCGGACAGTGCATACCATGCAAGACGAGGCAACGGTATTCGCCGACCCGAATGATCGCGCCAGCCAGGAGTCCGATATCGCCCTCGAACTGCGCAACCGCGACCGCGAGCGGCGGCTGATCAAGAAGATCGACGAGTCGATTGCGCTGATCGAAGGTGGCGAATATGGCTACTGCGAGAGTTGCGGTGTTGAAATTGGTCTGAAGCGCCTCGAAGCGCGCCCGACCGCAACCATGTGCATCGACTGCAAGGAACTTGAAGAGCGGCGCGAGAAACAAATAGCGAAGTGAAGGTTTTCGGCGCAACCCAACCTGGGCACAACGCAGGTTAAGCGCCTTTCCGCAGCCAAAAGCCGCGGACCTTGAAAACAAAAAAGGACGCCGTGGCGTCCTTTTTTGTTGTTGCGAAAACCCCGCTTACTGCGCGGCAGCCTCGCCAGCCGCTTCGGTCAGCAGCGCCTTCATGGAAAGACGCACACGGCCCTTGTCATCGGTCTCGATGACCTTGACGCGCACCAGTTGGCCTTCCTTCAGGTGATCGGCAACGGCATTGACCCGCTCGTTGGCGATCTGGGAAATGTGCAGGAGACCATCCTTACCCGGCATGATCTGGACGATGGCGCCAAAGTCCAGCAGACGCAACACCGTGCCTTCGTAGATCTTGCCGACCTCGACTTCGGCGGTGATATCCTCGATGCGCTTTTTGGCGACCTGCGCGGCGTCGGAATTGACGGAGGAAATGGTCACGTTGCCGTCTTCGCTGATGTCGATGACGCAGCCGGTTTCCTCGGTCAGGGCACGGATCACCGCGCCGCCCTTGCCGATCACATCACGGATTTTCTCGGGATTGATCTTGATCGTGATCATGCGCGGCGCATAGTCGGAGACGTCCTGGCGATGCCCGCCCATCGAGGCATTCATGATGCCAAGGATATGCAGGCGGGCCTCGTTGGCCTGGGCCAGCGCGACCTGCATGATTTCCTTGGTGATGCCCTGAATCTTGATGTCCATCTGCAGGGCAGTTATGCCAGTTTCAGTACCCGCCACCTTGAAGTCCATGTCGCCGAGGTGATCCTCGTCACCGAGGATATCGGTCAGCACGGCAAAGCGGCTGCCTTCCTTGATCAGGCCCATGGCGATGCCGGCGACGTGCGACTTGAGCGGCACGCCGGCGTCCATCAGGGCGAGCGAACCGCCGCACACCGAAGCCATCGATGAGGAACCATTCGATTCGGTGATTTCGGACACCACGCGCATCGAATAGCTGAAATCTTCCGGAGACGGCAGTACGGCAAGCAGAGCGCGCTTGGCCAGGCGGCCGTGGCCGATTTCGCGACGCTTCGGGCTGCCAACGCGGCCGGTTTCGCCGGTGGCGAAGGGGGGCATGTTGTAGTGAAGCATGAAGCGATCGCGATGTTCGCCCTGCAGGGCGTCGATGATCTGCTCGTCACGGCCGGTGCCCAGCGTGGCGATGACCAGCGCCTGGGTTTCACCGCGGGTAAACAAGGCCGAACCGTGGGTGCGCGCCAGCACACCGTGGCGGATGGCGATCGGGCGCACGGTGCGCGTGTCGCGGCCGTCGATGCGCGGCTCGCCATTGAGAATCTGGCTGCGCACAATCTTGGCTTCGATTTCGAAAATCAGGTTGCCGACATACGTCGCATCGGGGGCGCCCTCGCCAGCACAAATCGCCGCAATGGTCTTGCTCGTCACTTCGCGGCACGCATTGGTGCGCGCCTGCTTGCTGGTGATGCGGTAAGCGTCGCGCAAGGGAGCTTCGGCCAGCGCGGCGACCTTGGCGATCAAGGCCTCGTCCTTGGCCGGCGGCTGCCAGTCCCATTCGGGCTTGCCGGCCACTTCGACCAGTTCGTTGATGGCATTGATGGCGATCTGCATCTGCTCGTGGCCAAACACCACCGCGCCGAGCATGACCTCCTCGGACAATTGCTGGGCTTCGGATTCGACCATCAGCACGGCGGCCTGGGTGCCGGCGACGACGAGGTTGAGCTGGCTCTCGGTCAACTGGCTGAACGTCGGGTTCAGCACATACTGCCCGCCGATGTAAGCCACGCGCGCGGCGCCGATCGGGCCGCTGAAGGGGATGCCGGAAATCGCCAGCGCCGCCGATGCACCGAGCATCGCCGGGATGTCCGGGTCGACTTCGGGGTTGGAGGACAGCACATGGATGATGACCTGTACCTCGTTGTAAAAGCCGTCTGGAAACAGCGGGCGGATCGGCCGATCGATCAGCCGCGAGGTCAGGATCTCCTTCTCGGAGGGACGGCCCTCGCGCTTGAAGAAGCCGCCGGGGATGCGGCCGGCCGCATAGACCTTTTCAACGTAGTCGACCGTCAGGGGGAAAAAGTCCTGCCCCGTCTTGGCGACATCCTTGGCCACGACAGTGGCAAGCACGACGGTGTCATCGACGTTCACCAGCACGGCGCCGGTTGATTGGCGCGCGATCTCGGCGGTTTCCAGTGTTACGGTATGGGCGCCGTAGGCAAAGCTTTTCTTGATGGGTGTCAGCACAGCAATTCCTTTCAAAAAGGAAGCCGGCACAGCCTGTGGCCGCACCGGCAAAGCAATCGGGTAAGGTGCAAAGGGGCGTTACTTGCGGAGGCCGAGACGCGCAATCAGCGCACGATAGCTGTCGGCGTTCTTGCCCTTGAGATAGTCAAGCATCTTGCGGCGCTGGCTGACCATCTTGAGCAGGCCGCGGCGGGAATGGTGATCCTTGACGTGGGCCTTGAAGTGACCGGTCAGGTCGTTGATGCGCGCGGTGAGGAGCGCGACTTGCACTTCGGGGGAGCCCGTGTCGCCCTGGGCACGCTGGAAATCGCTAACAACTTTCGCCTTGTCGGCGGTAGTAAAGGCCATGGTTCTTTCTCTCATCAAACGCTGGGTTAAAAAACAGGCGCGGCCCCGGTTTGATAGAGCGCTGCACCCGCGGAAAAAAGAGGGCGGATTATATACGAATCAATTTGTTGCGATCAGCCTTTTAGCTTCTAGCCAGCCGTCGGCCGTGATCTCGCCCAGCCCGATAAAACCCTGCGGTCCGAAGAGACGATATTGGCGGGACGACGCCAAAAGTCGGCGCTGGCAGGACGGCGTCCCGGTACAGAGAACTGGCTGGCCTTGCAAGATGCGCGCGGTTTCCATTTCATTCAGTTGCGCGATGGGCAATTCGGCCAACAAGGTATCAGGCGGTTGCAGCAGGCTATCGCGGGTTTCAGCCGGCAATGCTTCGATGGCCTCCAGAGTGATTGCCTGCGCCAGATCCAGCATGCCGACCCGGGTGCGGCGCAAGGCGGCCAGATGCGCACCGCAGCCGAGTGCGCTGCCGATGTCCGCCGCGAGGGTGCGCACATAGGTGCCCTTGCTGCAATCGACTGCAAGGTCGAAGGTATCACCGCGCCAGCCGAGCAGGTCGAGCGCGTGGATGGTCACCCGGCGTGGCATCCGGTCAACCTCGATCCCCTGCCGGGCGAGTTCATACAGCGGCGTGCCGTCCCGCTTCAGGGCGGAATACATCGGCGGCACCTGCTCGATTGCGCCAGTAAAGCGGGGCAGCACGGCGCGCAGGTCGGCCTCGGTCGTGGTGACGGGATGGGTCGCGAGCACCTGGCCTTCGGCATCGGCGGTGGCGGTAACCACGCCCAGCTTCACCGTTGCCAGATAGGTCTTGTCGGCATCCAGCAAGGTGCTGGAAAACTTGGTGGCTTCGCCGAAGCACAGCGGCAACAGCCCGGTGGCGAGCGGGTCGAGCGTGCCGGTATGGCCGGCCTTGGCGGCATTGAACAGCCAGCGGGCTTTTTGCAGCGCGGCGTTCGAACTGATGCCCAATGGTTTGTCGAGCAGCAGCACGCCGTCCACCTTGCGGCGCGGCGGCCGACGCGGCTTATTCACCGTCGGGCTTGTCCAGTGCGCGGTCTGACAAAACGGCCGCGTCGATCAGATTCGACAGGCGCGTGCCGCGCTCGACCGAGGCATCGAACACGAAATGGAGTTCGGGGATGTGATGGATGTGCAGGCGGCGCCCCAACTCGCGCCGCAGGAAGCCAGCGGCGTGCGCCAGTCCCTTGGCGATTTCCGGCCCGCGCTCGGCCCCGGCCAGCGAGGTGTAGAACACCTTGGCATGGGTGTAGTCGGCGGAAAGCTCGATGTCGGTGATGGTGACGAGCGGCAAGAGTTGCGCCACGCGCGGGTCCTTCACCTGCCGCAGCAAGTCGACGAGATCGCGGCGGATCTGCTCCGCCACGCGCTCGCCGCGCGCAAAACCCTGCACCTTTTGCCGTCCCGCCATCGTCGATTTTCAGTGAATCAAGACAATGAACGGGCGACTTCTTGAATCTCGAACACTTCGAGATGATCGCCTTCATTGATGTCATTGAAGTTTTTCAGGGACAGGCCGCACTCGAAGCCTTCCTTCACCTCGCGCACGTCGTCCTTGAAGCGCTTGAGCGAATCGAGTTCGCCGGTATGGAGCACCACGTTGTCGCGCAGCAGGCGCACCTTCGCGGAACGCCGGACGACGCCCGCGGTCACCATGCAGCCCGCCACCGCGCCGACCCTGGAAATGCGGAACACCTGGCGGATCTCGACCATGCCGATCACGCTTTCGCGCTTCTCGGGCGCCAGCATGCCCGACAGGGCCGCTTTCACCTCATCGACGGCATCGTAGATGACATTGTAGTAACGGATATCGACGCCGAAGTTTTCGGCCGCCTTGCGCGCGCCGGCATCGGCGCGCGTGTTGAAACCGATGATGACGGCTTTCGAAGCCTGCGCCAGGTTGACGTCGGACTCGGAAATGCCGCCCACCGCGGCGTGGATGACATTGACCTTGACCTCGTCGGTCGACAGCTTGACCAGGGACTGCGCCAGTGCTTCCTGCGAGCCCTGCACGTCGGACTTGATGATCAGCGCCAGGGTCTTGACCTCGCCCTCGCCCATCTGTTCGAAGATGTTTTCGAGCTTGGCCGCCTGTTGCTTGGCCAGCCGCACATCGCGGAACTTGCCCTGGCGGAACAGGGCGATCTCGCGCGCCTTCTTTTCGTCGGCCAGCACCATCGCTTCGTCGCCGGCGGAAGGCACATCGGACAGGCCTTGAATCTCGACCGGAATCGACGGGCCGGCGGCATCGATCGGCCGACCGACTTCGTCGAGCATGGCACGCACCCGGCCAAACACCTGCCCGCACAGCAACACGTCGCCGCGCCGCAAAGTACCGGATTGCACCAGCACAGTCGCCACCGGGCCCTTGCCCTTGTCCAGGCGCGCCTCGATGACGAGACCCTTGGCGAACGAATCTACCGAGGCCTGCAGTTCCAGCACCTCGGCCTGCAACAGGACGTTTTCCAGCAACGCGTCGATGCCCTGCCCCGTCTTGGCGGAGACCGGCACAAACGGCACGTCGCCGCCATACTCTTCGGGCACCACGCCTTCAGCGACCAGTTCCTGACGGACGCGATCGGGGTTGGCATCGGGTTTATCGACCTTGGTCAGCGCCACCACCAGTGGCACGTTGGCCGCCTTGGCATGATGAATCGCTTCCTTGGTCTGCGGCATGACACCGTCGTCGGCGGCAACCACCAGAATCACGATGTCGGTTGCCTTGGCGCCGCGCGCGCGCATCGCTGTAAAGGCCGCGTGGCCCGGCGTATCGAGGAAGGTCACCATGCCACGCGGGGTTTCGACGTGGTAGGCGCCGATGTGCTGGGTGATGCCGCCCGCCTCGCCCGCCGCCACCTTGGCGCGCCGGATGTAGTCGAGCAGCGAAGTCTTGCCGTGGTCGACGTGGCCCATCACCGTCACCACCGGTGCGCGCGGCGACATTGCGGCATCCTTGTGCTCGGCCGGCGTCTCGTCGAGGAAGGCATCCGGATCGTCAAGCTTGGCGGCAAACGCCTTGTGGCCGAGATCCTCGACGATAATCATCGCCGTTTCCTGATCGAGATGTTGGTTGATGGTAACCATCATGCCCATCTTCATCAGCGCCTTGATGACCTCGGTGGCCTTGAGCGACATCTTGTGGGCCAGATCGGCCACCGAGATGGTTTCGGGCACATGCACCTCGCGCACCACCTGTTCGACCGGCTGGGGCGCGGCGCGCTCTTCCTCATGATTGCGACCATGGCGCCCGCCCACTTTGGGCCCGCCGCGCCAGCCGCCCGTGCCGCCCTTGACGTCGCCGCGCGTCTTGATGCCGCCACCACGACGATTGCGCTCCGCCTCGCTCTTCAGCGTGGCCGCCGATTTGCCGGCATCGGCTTTCTTGCGCGGCGCGGCGGCGGGACTGCCCGCCGGCTTGTGCAGGGTGCCGGAAACGCTGGCGGATCCGGCATCAGCTGGCGGCGCGGCGACTTGTATCGCTGCGACAGCTTCGGCTTGCGCCTGTTGTTTCTGCAAACGCACCTCGGCTTCGGCACGGGCTGCGGACGCCTTGGCTTCACGCGCCAGTTTCTCTTTCAACTCGGCCGCCTGGATCGCGGCAAGCCCGGCCTGACGGCGGGCTTGCTGCTCGCGCAGCGCGGCTTGCTCGGCATTTACAACCACGAAGGGCGCAGCGGGCACGGCGCGTGCAGCCGCGGGGGGGGCCTGTACGATCGGAACGACCGGGGTGGTCGGAGCGACCTCGACGACTGGCGCCTCGATTACCGCCTCGATTACCGCCTCGGGTACCGCTTCGGGTACCGCCTCGGGTACCGCCTCGATTACCGTCTCGGGTACCACCTCGGCCACCACCTCGGCTTCGCGCTTGACGAAGGTGCGCTTCTTGCGCACCTCGACCTGGATCGTCCGGGCCTTGCCCGAGGAATCGGCGGCCTTGATTTCAGAGGTCTGCTTGCGGGTCAGGGTGATCTTCGCCTTGGGCGCGATCTCGCCATGCGATTTGCGCAAGAATTCGAGCAGGTGGGTCTTGTCCTGCTCGGTCAGCATGTCGCTGCTGGATTGTTTGATCACACCGGCTTTGGCCAGTTGCTCGATCAGGGCCACCGGCGGCATTTTCAGCTCCGCGGCAAACTGGGAAACACTCATCTGGGTTGACATATCGCCTCCTTACTTATTTTCATCGGCGAACCAGTGAGCGCGCGCGACCGTGATCAAAACTTTGGCCCGCTCCTCGTCAATATCCGTCATTTCCATCAATTCATCCACGGCCAGGTCGGCCAGTCCATCGCGATCCAGCACATCATGCTGGGCAAGTTTCGCGGCCAGCGGCCGATCCATGCCCTCCAGGTTGAGCAGGTCTTCCGCCACCTTGCCGAGCTCCTCTTCATTGACGATCGCCTCGGTCAGCAAGATGTTGCGGGCGCGGTCGCGCAATTCATTGACCGTGGCCTCGTCGAACGCCTCGATTTCCAGCATTTCGGCGAGCGGCACATAGGCCACCTCTTCCAGGGTCGCAAAACCTTCCTGGACGAGAATTTCGGCGACTTCCGCATCGACGTCCAGCTTGTCCATGAACAACTGGCGGATGCTGGAGGTTTCTTTCTGCTGCTTTTCCTGCGATTCCTCGACCGTCATCAGGTTGATGGTCCAGCCCGTCAGTTCGGAAGCCAGGCGCACGTTCTGCCCGCTACGGCCGATCGCGATGGCCAGATTGGCCTCGTCGACTACCACGTCCATGCTGTGTTTTTCTTCATCGACGACCAGCGAATTCACTTCGGCTGGCGCCAGCGCGCCAATCACGAACTGCGCCGGATCGGCGGACCACAGCACGATGTCGACGCGTTCGCCCGACAGTTCGTTGGTCACGGCCGTCACCCGCGAACCGCGCATGCCGACGCAAGTGCCGATCGGATCAACGCGCGGGTCGTTCGACTTGACGGCGATCTTGGCGCGCACGCCGGCGTCGCGGGCGGCGGATTTGATCTCCAGCAGGCCGTCCTCGATCTCGGGGACTTCCAGCTCGAACAGTTTCATGATGAACTGCGGCGCGGTACGCGACAGGATCAGTTGCGGACCGCGCGCACTGCGGTCGATCTTCATCAACCAGGCGCGCACGCGGTCGCCGGGACGCAGATTTTCTTTCGGGATCATCTGATCGCGCGGCAGCAGCGCCTCGATGCGCCCGGCCTCGACGATCGCGTTACCGCGTTCCATGCGCTTGATGGTGCCGGTCACCAGATGCTCCTTGCGCGCCAGGAAGTCGTTCAATACCTGCTCGCGCTCGGCGTCGCGAATTTTCTGGAGAATGACCTGCTTGGCCGTCTGGGCGCCAATGCGGCCGAAGTCGATGGGTTCGAGCGCCTCTTCGATGAATTCGTCGATCTGCACGTCGGCAACCTGCTCGCGCGCTTCGGTCAGGCCAATCTGCTGGGCGGGAATTTCAACTTCCTCGTCATCCAGCACCAGCCAGCGACGGAATGCCTCGTAGGTACCCGTTTCACGGTCGATCTCGACGCGCACGTCCGCTTCGTCGTGGATGCGTTTTTTGGTTGCCGAGGCGAGCGCAAGTTCGAGGGCACCGAAGACGATGTCCTTATCGACGTTCTTTTCGCGCGCCAGCGCATCGACCAGCATCAGCAATTCACGACTCATTTCAATCTCCCGTTCAAATTCCGTATTCGGTTAAAACTCATTTAAAACTTCGGCACCAGCCGTGCCTTGTCAATGTTGTCGAGGGCAAATTCACGCTCGACTTCGCCAGTTTTGAGGCGCAGGCGACCCTCGACCAGACCGAGGATGACGCCGGAGAAGTTTCTCTGGGGGCTTGATGCCCCCCGGGTGTCATGGCTTGATGCCCCCTGCGTGTCATGGCTTGATGCCCCCTGCGTGCCACCACCTTCCGGGATACGCAGCTTCAATTGCAATTCGTGACCAATGAAGCGTTCGTAGTCGGCAGGCTTTTTCAGCGGCCGATCCAGACCGGGCGAGGAAACCTCAAGGCGGTCGTAGTCGATATTCTCGACCAGGAACAAGCGCGACAATTGATGGCTGACGGTGGCGCAATCCTCGATTGTCACCCCGCCGGACTTTGCCTCTGTCTCTGCAGACACATCAGCCTGGGCTGGCCGGTCAATGAAAACCCGCAACAACCTCGCCCGCGGACTGGTTTCATAGTCCACGAGTTCATAGCCCAACCCTGTCACCGCTTGTTCGATCAACCCTGCCAAATCTGCCATACGCGTCCGGACACCCCAAAAAAAAATGGGCAACTGCCCATTTCTTCATTTCCCGCCTCGCGCACCGCCACTGGAAATATGGCCGTGCGCTGAAAAGCGGCAGATTATACAAGCAGAGGGCAATCCAAGTAAAGCCTGCCAGGGCCGGCCCGGTCAGCCCGCCTGTTCAGCGCTTGCCTCACTGACTTTCAGGGCTTTCAGCAGCGCCTGCACTTCATCGACAGTCAGTTCGCGGCTTTGCCCGCGCTTCAGGTTGGAGGGCAGGACGATCGGCCCATAACGGACACGCATCAGCCGGCTGACGGTCACGCCGACCGCCTCGAACATGCGGCGCACCTCGCGGTTGCGACCCTCATCCAAGGTTACGTTGTACCAGTGATTGGCCCCCTCGCCGCCCGCTGGCCGGAGCCGGATGAACTTGGCCAGGCCATCTTCGAGTTCAATGCCAGCGGTCAATTGTTTCAACGCCGCCTCGCCCACCTCGCCCAGCACGCGCACTGCGTACTCGCGGTCGATGCCATAGCGCGGGTGCATCAGGCGATTGGCCAGCGCACCATCGGTGGTAAAGAGCAGCAGGCCGCAGGAATTGAAATCCAGCCGGCCGATGGCAACCCAGCGGCCGCCCCGCAAGCGCGGCAGGGCGTTGAACACGCTCGGCCGGCCCTGCGGGTCGTCGCGCGAGACGATCTCGCCCTCGGGCTTGTGATAGAGCAGTACGCGCGGCGTGCGCAGGGCGAAGTGCAGATTGACGAGCCGGCCATTGACCTTGACCTTGTCGGTGGGCGAGATGCGCTGGCCCAGATGCGCCGGTTCGCCATTGACGGCGATGCGACCGGCGGCAATCCATTCCTCGATCTCGCGACGCGCACCCAGACCGGCATCGGCCAGCGCCTTTTGCAGCTTGACGGTCGGCGGTTCAGCGGCGCCCGGCGCTTGATGCGCCGACTTCTGGGCTTGATGCGCCGACTTCCCCGCCGGGCGCGCCGGCGGCTCAGGCCGTGCCGGCGCTCTGAAAGGCGTCGCTTTGCGCGGCGTTTTTTTCGTTGGCGACGCTTTGGTCGTTGGCGACGCCTTGCTCAGCGGACTGCGTGGCGCTTGGGACGAGAGCGGCTTGCGACGTGGTGGGGGTTTCTGTGGGTTGGGCATCAATCATCCGTTCAATCTCGGCCAGCGGCGGCAATTCTGACAAGCTGCGCAGGCTCAAGTCATCAAGAAACTTGCGGGTTGTAGCATACAGTGCGGGGCGACCGGGCGAATCGCGGTGGCCGACGGCATCCACCCAGCCGCGGCCTTCCAGCGTCCTGATCACGTTGGGCGACACGGCAACGCCGCGAATATCCTCGATGTCGCCGCGCGTCACCGGTTGGCGGTAGGCGATGATCGCCAGCGTTTCCATGACGGCGCGCGAATACTTCTGCGGCTTTTCGTTCTTCAGGCGGTCGAGAAAACCCTGATATTCCGGTCGGGTCTGGAACCGCCAACCCGACGCCAGGCGCACCAGTTCCACGCCGCGATCCGCCCAATCGCGGCGCAAATCGTCCAGCAGGGTGCGCCAGGTATCGTCGTCGAAGGGCTCGTCGAAGAGTTTTTTCAGTTCGGCCAGGGACAGCGGCTCGGCGGCCGCCAGCAACGCCGTTTCGAGGACGCGCTTGTAGTCTTCAGGCTTGTAGAGTTGCAGCATCGCTCGATTTTAGCTCCGACTAACGTCCGCTAGCGGACATAAGTCTTCGCTGAAACGCAGTTTTACATAGATCGGCGCCAGCGCTTCGCTCTGGGTCAGTTCGACGAGGCGCTCGCGCGACAGTTCGAGGATGGCCAGAAAGCTCACCACCA
>JAUXNZ010000178.1 GCA_030682595.1 Rhodocyclaceae bacterium
AACTGAGGAAAATAGGATTAACCCTCCCTGTCTACACAAGCACTTCCACCACGGCCGGATGGCCAAGAAAACCCTGCGGACTGGCACTGGCACCATAGGCGCCGGACTGGAAAATCACCACCAGGTCGCCAGGCTCGGCGCGCGCCAGTTCCATGCGGTCCACCAGCAGGTCCAGCGGCGTGCAGAGCGGGCCGACGACCGAGGCGATTTCCTTCTCCACCGCATGCATCTTGTTGCCGATCATTACCGGATAGTTCTTGCGGATCACCTGCCCGAAGTTTCCCGACGCCGCAAGATGATGATTCAGGCCGCCATCCACGACGAGGAAAGTCTGGCCGCGCGACACCTTGCGGTCGAGGATGCGCGTCACGTAGATGCCCGCCTCGCCGACGAGGTAGCGACCGAGTTCGATCACGAACTGGGCTTCTGGCAGCTCGGTCTTCGCCCGCTCGATCAATGCGGCAAGGTTGGCGCCGATGGGCGCGAGGTCGAGCCGCTGCTCGCCCGGAAAATAGGGAATGCCAAAGCCGCCACCGAGGTTCAGGAAACGCACCGGCGCCGGGGCGTCTTTAGATAAACGTAAAGCCAGCTCGTAGGACTTGCACTGTGCCTCGACAATCGCCTCGGCCTTGAGGTTCTGCGAACCGGCGAAGAGATGGAAGCCCTCGAAAGCCAAACCCTGGCGACCGATCGCGGCCAGCGCATCCGGTACCTGCTCCGCATCGATGCCGAACTGCTTCGGCCCGCCGCCCATTTTCATGCCGGAGGATTTCAGCTCGAAGTCCGGATTCACGCGCACCGCCACGCGCGCCGGCAAGCCGAGTTCCTTCGATATTCCTGCCAGCAGGCCAATCTCGCGGAACGATTCGACATTGAGCAGGATGCCCGCTGCGACAGCCTGGCGCAACTCGGCCTCGCGCTTGCCCGGCCCGGCGAAGCTGATTTCATGCGGATCGGCACCGGCATGCAGCGCAACCTTCAACTCGCCACCCGATGCCACATCAATGCCATCGACCAGTCCGGCCATGTGAGCTACCAGCGCTGGCAGCGGATTCGCCTTCATCGCATAGTGCAACTTGACCAACGCTGGCAGAATCTTGCGCAGCTCGGCCACCCGCTGTGAAAGCAGACTTCGATCATAAGCATAGAACGGTGTGCCGCCGACGCGTGCTGCCAAGTGCGTCAGCGGCATGCCGCCAATGATCAACTCGTTGCCGTTCACTGAAAACTGATTCATCGGCGCATGTGTCGGCGGCGTCTTTTCAGCAACCATTTTTCTCGATCCATTCGGTACTCAGCATCTTGCGATCAATCTTGCCATTCGGGTTGCGCGGCAGCGGCCCCTGCCGCACTTCGATGCCCGCCGGCACCATGTAGGCCGGCATGCGGGTGCGGCATTCGGCCAGCAGCGCATTGATATCCAGCGCGCCGCCTTCGGGCGGAGTCACGATGACCTGGATGGCCTGGCCCAGCGTTGGATGCTCGACGCCAAAGGCGACACATTCGCCGACCAGCTTCGTCTCGTACAGAATCTCCTCGACCTCGGTCGGGCTGACCCGATAGCCCGAGGTCTTCATCATCTCGTCGCGCCGACCGACGAAATAGAGGAAGCCGTCCTCGTCCATGCGCACGGTGTCGCCTGAGAACACCGCCATTTCGGGCAGCACCAACCCCGCCTCGCGCCCCGGCAGCGGCTTGTAGCGCTCGGCGGTTTTCCCCGGATCGTTCCAGTAGCCCATGCCGACCAGCGCGCCGCGATGCACCAGTTCGCCCGGTTCGCTGGGCGCGCAGGGTGTGCCGTCCTCGCGCAGCACCAGAATTTCCGCGTTGGGGATTGCCTTGCCGATGGAGTCGGGGCGGCGATCCACTTCATCAGGCGGCAGGAAGGTCGAGCGGAAAGCTTCCGTCAGGCCGTACATCAGGAAGGGCTGCGTCTTCGGCAGCCGGGCGCGCAGCGCTGCCAGCGTTTCTTTCGGCATGCGCCCGCCGGTATTGGCGAAATAGCGCAGATGCTCGGTAATCGACACCGGCCAGTCGAGTTGCGCCAACTGGATATACAGCGGCGGCACCGCCGTCAGGCCGGTGACCTTCTCACGCTCCAGCGCCTTCAGCACATCGCGCGGCAGCAGGTAGTTGAGCAGCACCACGCGGGCGCCGACATGAAAGGCCGTGGTGAGCTGGCTGAAGCCGGCGTCGAAGGACAGCGGCAGCGCGGCGAGCAACGTGTCATCCGGCCGGTTTTCCAGATAGGACGCCACGCTTTTTGCGCCCGCCACCATGTTGCGATGGGAGAGCACCACGCCCTTCGGCTTGCCGGTGCTGCCCGAGGTGTAGAGGATGGCCAGCATGTCGGTGTCGATGACCCGATGGCCATTCCGTACCGGAGAAGCCAGCAGTTCGCTCCAGCGGCAGGTGTGCAGGCCGCCGTCCGTCGGCAATGCTTGCGTTGAATCGAGCACGATGACCTGGCGCAGATCCGGGCAATCCCCCAGCACCGGGGCCAACAGGGCCAGACGCTCGGGTGAAGTGACGAGCATGCGCACATTGCAGTCGCGCAGGATGTAGGACACCTGATCCGCCTTCAGCAACGGGTTGAGCGGCACGAACACACCGCCCGCGGCTGGTGCTCCAAAACTCGCGATGACCGTCTCGAAGCGCTTTTCGAGATAGATCGCCACCCGCTCGCCGCGCTGCAGACCCAGGTTGATCAGGCCACCGGCGCAGCGCTTGACGGCCTCCTGCAATTCGTCATAAGCGAGCGAATGCTTGCCGTAGGTGAGCGCGACGGCTTGCGGAGCGCGTTGCGCGGCAAGCGCAATCAGTTCGTGCAGCAGCGTGGCATCGGGCATGACAGCGATTTCGGGGTGAACTTATGACAGACCAAAGTATCGCATATCCTATAATCCGCGCCATTCAGTCCCTGATGACCGGAGTTCCACTTGAATATCCAGCAAGAAGTGCTCGCCCTGCTCGACGAAATTCTCAGCCTCAAGGGACGGACGGCCACGTTCTCCGCCGACACCCTGCTCCTCGGCGCGATTCCCGAACTCGATTCCATGGCCGTCGTCGCGCTGATCACCGGGATGGAGGAGCGCTTCGGTTTCATCGCCGAAGACGACGAAATCGACGGCAGCGTGTTCGCCACGGTCGGATCGCTGGTCGACTTCGTGGAAGCGAAGCTCGCCGACTGACCCGGCCCGAAAATCCCGATGGCGCCCGAAGCCTTCTTCCTGCCGGTCGCCAACGGGCAACGCTTCTGCCTCTACCACGCGCCGCCAGACGTGCCCCCCAATGGGTAGCGGCCAGCGCCGTCCTGCCAGCGCCGACTTTCTGGCAAACCGTCGAAATCGAGGAAGCCCCGGCCCTGCTCGACGCCACGCTGGCGGCGCTCGAATCATGAACTATTCAGAAGTCGCCGTGGCGTGGCCGGGCTTTTGCTCAACTGCTCAGCCAGGCTTCTGGCGGTGTCGTGAGAAAGATCTCGAGTGGAATGCCGCCGGTTCCGACGACGAGCCCCGGCGGCGCGTTGAAGTTGCGGGAAAATCCGCCCAAGCCGGTCAGGGTTCCCTTGCTACGGCCGCTTTTGACTTCGATCGCGCGGACGCGTTGCCCGTAATGCAGCACGTAATCCACTTCCTGATTCCTTTCTCTCCAGTAGCCGACTTGCATGCCGACCGGTGCGGCATTGCAAAGATGCGCGCCGACGGCCGATTCGACGAGGCGCCCCCACAATTCTCCATTGCTCCGGGCATCCGCAAACCCGCGACCAAGCTGGCTGCTGATGAGTGCTGTATTGAGCGCCAGCAGTTTGGGACTCGAAGCGCGACTGCGCGCGGTATCGCCAGCAAACTTGTCCAGTCCGGTCAGCAACCAGGCACCGCCCAACAGCTTGAGATAATGGGCCAGGGTGGTTGTATTGCCGGCGTCCTGAAGCTGGCCGGTCATCTTCTGGTAGGAAAGAATCTGCCCGGAATAGTTGCAGCCCAACACAAAGAGCCGCCGTAGCAGCGCCGGCTTGTCGATCCGGGCAAGTTGCAGGACATCACGTGACAAGGTCGGCTCGATGATCGAATCGAGCAGGTAGCCGCGCCAGCGCGGCTCGTCGTCAACTAATGCCGCGGCACCCGGGTAGCCGCCGAAAAAGATGTAGCGATCCAGATCGCAATCGAATGCAGACTGCATTTCAGCAAAGGACCAATGCGGGACGCGGATCAGTTCGAAGCGGCCGGCCAGACTTTCTGAAAGGCCTTGTTGCATGAGAAATTGCGAAGACCCCAGCAGGACGACCCGCAGGTCGCACTGGTTGTGCGTATCCTCGTCCCAGAGCATCTTGACGGCTTCGGACCAACGCGGCACCTTCTGCACCTCGTCAAGCACCAGAAGTGCCGGCCCTTGCCGGGCCAACAGCCGACCGACCCGCCATTGTTGTTCGATCCAGCTTGCATCGGGGGCCGCGGGCTGATCGGCGCTCACGTAATGACTCGTTCCGGAATAGGCCTCCCTGGCTTGCTGAACAAGCGTGGTCTTGCCCACCTGGCGGGGGCCGGCGAGAATTTGCAGGAAGCGGCGCGGTTCGGATAACCGCTCCGCTAATGTGGCAAGTTGGGAGCGGACAAATAGGGTCATTACAAATTACTCAACGTGATGAGCGAATATACTCAATAAGAAGTGTAATTGGAAGGTCGCTGTCATTGCGGCCGGTTCGAGCTGCCCGTGAGACCGTCATACAGATTCCTGTACGCCTCCACCATCGCCTCCATGCTGAATCGCTGTTCGATCTCCACTCTGCCCGTCTGGCATGCCACGCGGGCCTGCTCCGGGTTGGTGGCGTAACCGACGATGGCCTGCGCCATCGCCTCCGGATCGCTGGTCGGCACCAGTGCGCCGGTGCGACCCTCGATCACGAGTTCCGGATTGCCGCCGACCTGCGTGGCGATTACCGGCAAGCCGGAGGCCATGGCTTCGAGGATGGTGTTCGAAATACCCTCGCCCAGCGACGGCAGGACGAAGCAGTCCAGACCGCGCAGGATCTCCGGCACGTCGTGCCGCTCGCCGGGCAGCCAGGCCAGATCGGCGACGCCGGCAGCGGCGAGGTTGCGCGAGTGGACGATGGCGGGTTGCAGTTCGCGGAAGAGTCGGAACAGGCGCGGATAAAGCCCAAACAGGTGGCCTGGCGGTTTGTGCAGGCTGATGAACTGAACGTCATCGCGCTTGATGCGCCGACGTCGAAACGATAGACGACGTGGACAACCAACGGGCGCGCGTCGGCGGACATGCTCAAAGGTTTTCGATATACCAGGCCATCGATTCCTGCAGCCCGGCGTCGATTTTGTGGCTGGGCGCGTAACCGAGCAGTCGCGCGGCCTTGCCGATGTCGGCCAGCGAATGACGCACATCACCGGCACGAAAATCCCGGTAGCCTGGTTTGTAGTCATGCAGGTGGGGATAGCGCTCGCCGAGATGTTTCTGCAGGAACCCGCAGAGTTCGTTCAGGGTTGTCCGCTCGCCGACGGCCACGTTATAAACCTGGTTGGTGGCCTCCGGGTTGTCGGTCGTGGCGGCCAGCAGATTCACCTGGAGCGTGTTGGCGATGTAGCAGAAGTCCCGGCTGGTTGCGCCGTCGCCGTTGATATAGACGGGCTGGTTATTGATCATTGCGGCGATCCATTTGGGAATAACCGCGGCGTAGGCACCTTCGGGATCCTGGCGCTTGCCGAAGATGTTGAAGTAGCGCAGGCCGATGGCCTTGAAGCCATAGGTGCGCGCGAACACGTCGGCATACAGTTCATTCACCAGCTTGGTCACGGCGTAGGGCGAGAGCGGCTTGCCGATCTTGTCCTCGATCTTCGGCAGGTCGGGATGGTCGCCGTAGGTGGAACTGCTGGCGGCATAGACAAAGCGGCTGACTTTTGCGTCGCGTGCGGCGACCAGCATGTTGAGGAAGCCGTCGATGTTGGACTGGTTGGTGGTGATCGGGTCTTCGATGGAGCGCGGCACGCTGCCAAGCGCGGCCTGATGGAGCACGTAGTCGACCGGAAAACTGCCCGCGCCATTTTGCCAGGTCATGGCCTGCCGACAGTTTTCCAGATTCCTGATGTCGCCTTCGATAAAGTGAAACAAGGCTTCCAGATCGCTGCGCGGCTGGCCGCTTGACGCGCTGGCATCCGCCACGGCCGCATCCAGATTATGCCGATGGCCGGTGGCAAAGTTGTCGAGCCCGATAACGCGCTGGCCGAGTGCCAGCAGGGTTTCCAGCAGATTGCTGCCGATGAAGCCGGCGACGCCGGTGATCAGCCAGGTTTTCGGCTGGGCCTGTAGCCGTTGCTGCAGTGCTGCGTAGGGAGTGGCTGCGGACATGGCGGACTTACAGTCTCCACAAGCGAAAGCCCGCCTTGGTGACGGCTTGCGGGTCGTAGGCGGATTTGACATCGACGAACACGCCGCCGGGCTTCAACTTGCCGGTCAGCTTTTTCAGCGACATGGCGAGGTATTCCTTGTGCGAGACGGCGGCGACGAGGGCGTCGGCCTGAGCGGGTAGGGCATTCCACTTCACCAGATCGATGCCGTATTCGTGGGCCGCCTCGGCCGGTTCGCCCAATGGGTCATGCACCGCCACGACGCAGCCGAAGGATTGCAGTTCCTTGACCAGGTCGGCCACTTTCGAGTTGCGCAGGTCGGGACAGTTCTCCTTGAACGTGAGGCCAAGCACGACGACCTTGGCGCCTTTCACCGAACAGCCGTTGTGGATCATGTTCTTGACGGTCTGCTGCGCGACATAGGCGGCCATGCCATCGTTGATGCGCCGGCCGGCGAGGATGACCTGCGGGTGGTAGCCGAGCATCTCGGCCTTGTGCGTCAGGTAATACGGATCGACGCCGATGCAGTGGCCGCCGACCAGGCCCGGCCGGAAGGGCAGGAAATTCCACTTGGTGCCCGCGGCCCGCAAGACTTCCAGCGTGTCGATGCCGATGCGGTCGAAGATCAGCGAGAGTTCGTTCATCAGCGCGATGTTGAGATCGCGCTGGGTGTTCTCGATGACCTTGGCGGCCTCGGCCACCTTGATGCTGCTGGCCTGATGCACGCCGGCGGTGATGACCGCGCCATACATCGCGGCGACGAATTTCGCGGTGGGTGCGTCATCGCCGGAAACGACCTTGACGATCTTGGTGATGGTGCGTTCCTTGTCGCCGGGATTGACGCGCTCGGGCGAGTAGCCGACATGGAAATCCCGCTGCCACTTCATGCCGGAATGCTCTTCCAGCAGCGGGATGCAGACATCTTCCGTGGCACCGGGGTAGACCGTCGATTCATAGACGACGACCGCACCTTTCTTCATGTGCTTGCCCACCGTCGTGGAGGAGCCGATCAGCGGCGTGAAGTCGGGAATGTGTCCGACATCGACCGGCGTCGGCACGGCGATGATGATGAGATCCGCCGCCGCGATGGTGGCCGGGTCGGTGCTCACCGATAACCTGGTTGCCGCCTTCAGGTCCGCGGTGCTGACTTCGCCGGTGGGGTCGAAAAACTTCTTGTAGCTGGCTACCTTGGCTTCCGACAGGTCGAAGCCGATGGTCTTGAATTGCTTGCCGAATTCGACCGCCAGCGGCAGGCCGACATAACCGAGGCCGACCACGGCGACAACGGTTTTATTCAGTGACGATTTGGATGCCATGATTTTCCTTTTTCATTTTGTAAAAGTCGGCGCTGGCTGGACGGCGGCGCCATTCAACACTGTAGCAATACCACCACCCGCAGAAGCGAGGTAATCGGTCAGAACGGCATCGCCACCCGGTTCCGGAGCATAGACAAAGATGGCGGCGGAGTCGTCGCCGCACACGGTAACGGCCTGTCCGGCCAGTGTGCCTTGCCGGACATCTCGACCAAATTGCGCCCAATCTTTATCGCCGCTCTTTACCAACTGGTTTGCGGAACGGATCAGCTTGCGTGCTTAACCCTGTTGCCGGTAGTAGGCGATGAACACGTCGCCCCACCTCGAGCCATGGCAATGTCACGCCAAGTCCCGGTTCGGTCTTTGGCCGGGTTCTTTCACGTTAAGTTGAAATCAACGCTGGCGCATCGACAGGGCCGCGCCGAGCCAGCCCAGCAGGGTGGCGGCGCCCAGCAGCACGGCGCTGTCTTCTGCCGTCGGTAGTGTCAGCATCAGGTCGAGCCCGTATAGCTTGGCCAGTTCGGCCACCGGCAGGCGCATCCAGAGCGTGGCGGCGCTGACGATCAGCCAGGCGGCGGCGCCGCCGAGAAAACCCAGCAGCCCGCCATACCAGAGGAACGGGCGGCGGATGAAGGCGTCGGTGGCGCCC
>JAUXNZ010000186.1 GCA_030682595.1 Rhodocyclaceae bacterium
GCGCCTGTGGATCGCCCCGCCGACCAAGATGGACGCCATGATCCTCAACGAGGAGGGCTACTACTCGGTGCTCGGCAAGTCCGGCGCGCGCATGGAAATGCCCGGCTGCTCGCTGTGCATGGGCAACCAGGCGCAGATCAAGAAGGGCAGCACGGCGATATCAACCTCGACGCGCAACTTCCCCAACCGCCTCGGCATCGATACGCGCGTGTATCTCGGCTCGGCCGAACTGGCCGCGGTCTGCGCGCTGATGGGCAGGATTCCCACCGTGGCGGAGTACATGGAACAGGTGAAGACGCTGGAAGCCAAGGCCGCCGACGTCTATCGCTACATGAACTTCGATCAGATCGCCGAGTTCAAGGAGGTGGCGGATAGCGTGTCGCTGTAAGTCACCGGCGGCGGCGCCCGTTCCGCTGGTTCGCGGAACACCTCAAGGCAGCAGTTCGCAATGGCTGCCCTTGGGGTGCGCCTGTTTCTGCCAAAAATACTGCGAACTCGCTGAACGCCGGCCAAGCCGGGTCAGGAATTCGCCGGATTGTCGAGTATCTCGATCAGCTTGGTGAAGATGGCAAAGGCGACAGGGGGATGACTGCCGAGGCGCAGGTACAGGTCGCGGGCGATATCGCGTTCGCGCCAGCCGATTTCCCGACCAATCACCTCGATTTCCAGAAAGATTTCATAGTCATTCTGGGTGATGGAAGTCAAGTGGCCATCCGCCAGGCACTCCTCGATCCCGGCAGCTTTCAGCGCGTGACGCAATCCTGCCAGTCGCAGTTCCACATGCTGCAGTAAATCCTTGAGGGCAGGAGAAAGCGGGGCATGCTTTGCGATGCTCTTGCATTCCGCACTGGCAAGCGCCAAGGTCTGGACCACCTGATGCGTCTTGGGCATATGTTCCGTTGTGGTCACGCCGACAGGCAAGGGGTCACCGCTATAGTTATGCTTCAAAGTAGAAAAAACCGAGATGAGGTCGTGCGGATGTTCCCCCGGAACGCACTTGATGGCGAGGCAGGCGCGCGCAAGGACATCTTCCTGGCGCGTGACGATCCCGCTCAGGATTTCTGCCATGGCAAGAATTTGCGCCGAGGGGCTGATCTGTGTTCCCGTCAGCTGACACGGATAGCCACTGCCATCAAAGCGCTCATGGTGTGTGGCAACGGTTTCCATCACTTGCCTGGGATAATCGGTGAGTTCACCGATAACGATCTGGCCAATCAGCGGATGCGCGGCAACATGTTTCCATTCGTTCGACTTCAGCGAGCAATCGCTGAGCAGGAAATCCGGCTGGACATAGAGCAAACCGATATCGTGAATCAGACCGGTCAGCGCCAGCAGCGCAGGGTCGCTCCCGGACCGCTTGCGATGCAAGCCAAGGGAAACCGCAATCAATGCGACGAGGACACCATGCCGTAGCGCACCTTCCCGGCTTTTGTCGGCAACAGTCATCAGCAAGGCAACGACCGGCTGAAGCGTGATTTCGGCTACAACCTTGAGTATGGCAGCCTGCTGATTGGCCATGATCACCTGCAGCGCGGGGACTTCCTCGATCAGGCGCTCTGCAGCAGCCAGAATTGTTGCTTGCGTCACGCAATCTTCGACACTCAGCGAAGTTTCCAGCGGTTTGCGCAATTTATGGCGCATCAGCCGCTCTTTCAATTCCGGAGTGATCCGGGCACCAGCGGCCCATAATTTGGTGCCGTGCGTATCGAAAATCGCTTCCGAAGCAATGACTTTGGTCGTCTCTGCCAGCTTCATGATGTTATCGAGACAATGCTCGTTAACAGAATTCAGTGTGCTGTCTGCCATGACTTGCCCATCACCCGGAGCGACCTTGTTATACGTATGCGGTAATACAGTAGGAGCGATACTAACAGGAATGCAACCTGGCAGGTTCTCCGCAGCACGGCCAAAGAAGCTTATTAACCTACTGATTTAATGCGTTTCTATCAGGGATGGCGCGCGCTATCCACCAATTGCCCGATAAGTAAAGAAGGGTTGAAAGTCGAGATCATTTTTGAATGATCGCGTGATTTCCATCGATATATGAACTTCGACCAGATCGCCGAGTTCAAGGAGGTTGCGGATAGCGTCACGATGCAAATAAGCTGCAGCGCCGTCCTGCCAGCGCCGACTTTTGCGGCGAACTGCGAAGAGCCCCGCCACCGCGCCGCAGCCCGCTACCTGTGGGCGATGCTGCTGGCGCGGATCGACGGGGCTTTCCCGCTGGCCTGCCCGATCTGTCATGGTGAGATGCGCATCATCGCATTCATCAACGCGGCCGGTACCGTGAAGAAGATTCTCGATCACATCGGTGAAGCCACCCAGCCGCCAAGAGTTGCCCCGGCGCACGGACCACCGCTGACAGAGGCGGACGCCGGGGCGGAACTGGCGGGCAATGAAGGATACTCCCCCATGTCGCGTTGAATTTCCTATCCTTGCGGCACAATTCGCAATCGTCACGTCGGGAGATGACCATGAAACGCTACATCCATATCGCCCTGATTGTTCTATTCACGGCGCTGGTTCTGCTCTTCAAGGTGCAGAACATCGATACCGTGACGGTGTCCCTGCTGACGCTGAGTCTCACGATGCCGCTGTCACTGCTGCTCATCGGCGTCTATGTTCTGGGCATGCTGACCGGCAGCTTCGTCGTCGGCCTGCTGCGCGACTGGCTGCGCGGCGCCCGGCCGGAAACCGCAGGCAAGGATTGACCACCTATGCCTGACCGTGCCGTCATTCGGGCCGCGCTGTGGATCGGTCTTTACCTGCTGCTGGTCGCCGCGCCGCTGCTCGTCCTGCTGACCGGACGCGTGCCGGCGGGTTCGGGCTTCTGGTGGGATTTCTCGATGGCGCTCGGCTTTGCCGGCATGGCCATGCTCGGCGTGCAGTTCGCCCTGACGGCGCGCTTTCGCCACGCCGCCGCGCCCTTCGGCATCGACATCATCTATCGCTTTCACCGTTACGCGGCACTCGTCGCCCTCGCTTTGGTGCTCGCCCATTTCCTGGTTATCCGCATCGACAATGTCGCGGCGCTGGGCGCCATTGATCCACGCCAGGCGCCCTGGTACATGACCGCCGGCCGGGTCGCGCTCGTGCTGTTCTTTTTTGTCGTCGTGACCTCGCTGTGGCGCAAGCCCCTGCGCATCGAATACGATCGCTGGCGTCTCTGGCACGCGCTCGCCGCCACCACCGCATTCCTGGCCGCCGTCGGCCACATCGAGGGTGTGGGCCATTACATCAATGCGCCGTGGAAGCGCGTCTTGTGGACTGCCTACACGCTTTCGTGGGTCGGTCTCATCGTTTATGTGCGGCTGGTCAAGCCCTGGCGGATGCTGAGCCGCCCCTGGCAAGTCACCGAGGTGCGTCCCGAGCGTGGCAATGCCTGGACGCTTGCCCTTGCACCCGTCGGTCATGCCGGCCTGCGCTTCGCACCCGGCCAGTTCGGCTGGCTCACGCTTGACGATTCACCCTTCCATGTCCGCGAACACCCCTTCTCGTTTTCTTCGGCTGCCGACAGCGGTCGGGTCGAGTTCACCATCAAGGCGCTGGGCGACTTCACGCGCACCGTCAAGGACGTGCAACCGGGCACGCGCGCCTATCTGGATGGCCCCTATGGCGTATTCGGCACCGACCGCTATCCCGATGCCCCCGGTTTCGTCTTCATCGCCGGTGGCGTCGGCATTGCACCCATGATGAGCATGCTGCGCACGGCGACAGCGCGTGGCGACCACCGGCCGTTCGTGCTGATCTGCGGCAACAATCACTGGGATGACGTGATCTTCCGCGAGGAAATCGATACCTTGCGCGGCCGTCTCGACCTGAAAGTCGTGCACGTGCTGGCCGACCCGCCGCCCGACTGGACGGGCGAACGCGGCTGGGTCGATTCCGCCCTGCTCGACCGTCATCTGCCGGTAAACAGGCGCAATCTGGAATATTTCCTGTGCGGCCCCGGACCCATGACCGATACGACCCAGCGCGGGCTGCGCTCGCTGGGCGTGCCGCTTGCGCGCATCCACTTCGAACTTTTCAACATGGTGTGACGGCTGATGCGGGAAACCTGGGTACGAATCATCGTGGCGGCGAGCGGGGTGTTGGCGGTCCTGCTGGCGCTGGCCTTCGCCTGGTTGCAGAATCCCGGCGCCGCCGGGCAGCGGGTGGGGGCAGCCGCCGTCGAGATGTCGGCGTTGGCGCTGACAGGCCGCAAGATCTATCAGGCCGAGGGCTGCCCGCTCTGTCATGCCATCGCCGGCGAAGGCAACCCGCGCTACCCGCTGGACGGCGTCGGCGACCGACTGGACGCACCGGAATTGCGTGACTGGATTCTCGCCACCGGCGCGGTGGCCACGCTGCTGCCAAGGCGAGCCGCGATCATGAAGGAGGACTATCGCGACCTGGGCGCCGACGAAATCGACGCGCTGGTCGCTTATCTTTCAGGCCTCCGCGCCTCGGACGGGGGCGCCACACCGTGACCACTCCCGCCCGGCGCCGCCGTCATTTCTTCGCGGCTTTCCTGTTCGTCGCCCACGCGCTGGGCATCGTCTCCTCCCTGGACGCGCTGATGACGGTGCGCACCGCGCCGGGCGCGGTCGCGTGGATCGTTTCGCTCAACACCTTTCCCTATGTGGCGGTGCCTGCCTACTGGGTGTTCGGCCGCACAAAATTCGAGGGCTACGTGATCGGCCGCCAGACGGGCGACGGGGAACTGCATCGCGCCGTCCGCGACAAACTCGAACGTGTGGCGCCTTATCGCGTTCCGCTCGCCGACGATACCCACGCGCTGCAGGCCATCGAGCGTCTGGCGAAAATTCCGCTGCTGGGCGCAAACCGGGCGACCTTGCTGATCGATGGCGCGGCCACTTACGCCAGCATTTTTGCCGGCATCGATGCCGCGCGGCATTATGTACTGATCCAGTACTACATCGTCCGCGACGATGCGATCGGTCGCGAACTGAAACAACGCCTGACGGCCAAGGCACGCCAAGGCGTGCCGGTCTACTTTCTTTATGACGAGATCGGCAGCTACGCCCTGCCCCGCAGTTATACGGATGAACTTGCTGCCGCCGGCGTCCAGGTCGCGCGCTTTCATTCGACGCGCGGTACCGGCAACCGTTTTCAGCTCAACTTCCGCAACCACCGCAAGATCGTGGTCGTCGATGGCGAGCACGGCTGGGTCGGCGGCCTGAACATCGGAGAAGAATATCTCGGCCGCGATCCGGTGCTCGGTGCGATGCGCGATACGCACCTGCGGCTTTCCGGCCCGGCCGCGATCGCCTTGCAGCTGGCCTTTCTGGAAGACTGGCACTGGGCGACCGGCGGCAAACTCCCGGAACTGGACTGGGTGCCCAAGCCCGTCGCTGGCGGCGTGCCGGCACTGGTGCTCGCCTCCGGCCCGGCTGACCGCTTCGAAACCGCCAGCCTGATGGTGCAGACGGCACTGCACTCGGCCAGGCGCCGAGCCTGGATATCGAGCCCCTATTTCGTGCCCGACGAGGGCGTGCTGGCGGCGCTCAAGCTGGCGGCGCTGCGCGGCGTGGATGTGCGCATCCTGATCCCCGAGCGCACCAACATCCTGGCCACTTCGTGGGCGGTGTATGCCTTCCTCCGCCCGCTGCTCGACGCCGGGGTGAAGGTCTACCGCTACCAGCCGGGGTTCCTGCACGGCAAGGTCTGGCTGATCGACGATATGGCGGCTGTCGGCACGGTCAACCTTGACAACCGTTCATTCCGGCTCAACTTCGAAATCACCGCCTGGGTGCCCGACGCCGCTTTTGCCGCCACGACGGCAACGATGTTCGAGGACGATTTCCGCCACAGCCGCGAAATGGCCCCGGCCGAACTCGCCGCGCGATCGTGGTGGCAGCGCGCCGCCGCGCGCGCCGCCTATCTGCTGGCGCCGGTGCTGTGATGCGCGCGTGACAACGGCGGCAGAAAGAACTCGCGCGAGCACGTCAGCAGCCGCCAGGCGATGGCGCGGCTTCGAGCGCAAGGCTGCGTGCGGCCTGTTCAGATGGTCACCATTGACTGGTTTCAGGCATACGCGGGAGCAAATTCCGTCCCCGGGCTTTCCGCGGGCCCTTTCTCGCCCCAGTAGGGAGAGATCCTGCGCAGCTGCGCGATGATCGGCGGCACCGCCGCGATGACGCGGTCGATTTCGGCCTCGGTGTTGTAGCGCGACAGCGAAAAGCGCGTCGTGCCATGCGCGGCGGTGTAGGGAATGCCCATCGCGCGCATCACGTGCGAGGGTTCCAGCGAACCTGAAGTGCACGCCGAACCCGACGAGGCGGCGATGCCGGCCTTGTTGAGCAACAGCAGGATGGCCTCGCCTTCGATGAATTCGAACGCGATGTTGCTGGTGTTGGGCAGGCGGTTGGTCACGTCGCCGGTCGGGAAGGAGCGCGGCACCTGCGCGAGGATGCCGGCTTCGAGCCTGTCGCGCAACCGCTTCACCTCGGTGTTTTCGTAAGCCAGGTGTTGCATGGCCTGCTCGCAGGCGACGCCGAGGCCGACGATGGACGCGGCGTTCTCGGTACCGGCCCGGCGGCCGCGCTCCTGGTGGCCGCCGCGCAGCAACGGACGATAGCGCGTGCCGCGCCGCAGGTAGAGCACGCCCACGCCCTTGGGCGCGTGCAGCTTGTGGCCGGAGAGCGAGAGCATGTCGATCCTGGTCTGCTTCAGGTCGATGGCGATCTTGCCGACCGCCTGCACCGCGTCGGTGTGGAACTGGGCGCCGGCGGCATGCGCCAGTTCGGCCATCTGCTCGACCGGGAAGATCGTGCCGGATTCGTTGTTGGCCCACATCGCCGAAACGATCGCGGTGCGCGGGCCGAGCGCGGCCTTGTATTCGTCCATGTCCAGCCGGCCGCGCCGGTCGACGCCGAGGCGCGTCACGGCATAGCCTTCCTTTTCGAGATACTCGCAGAGCGTCAGGATGGCTGGATGCTCGACGGCGGTGGTGATGACCTGGTTGCGCTCCGGCTGGGCCCTGAGCGCCGAGAGGATCGCGGTCGAATCGGACTCGGTGCCGCACGAGGTAAACACGATTTCCGATTCGTGCTCGGCACCCAGCAGCGCCTGCACCTTGGCACGCGCTTCCTTCAGCGCGAAGCCGACCTTGTTGCCGAAGCTGTGCATCGAAGACGGATTGCCGAACTGCTCGGTGAAGAACGGCAGCATGGCGCTCACCACCGCCGGGTCGCAGGCGGTCGTGGCGTTGTTGTCGAGATAGATGGGGGCAGCCATGATCAGGCCCTCCCCATCATGCTGGCGGGCAGCAGGCGCACGAACTCGCCGAGCGCCTCGACCAGCTTGGTCTGGATGCCGTTGAGCGTCGCCGCTTCCATCATGCAGCCGACGCAGGCACCCTTGAGATTGACGTAGATGTTCTTGCCGTCGATCTCGACGATCTCGATGTCGCCGTGGTCGCGCTGCAGCATCGGGCGGATGGCCTCGACGGTTTCCTCGATCTTGCGGATGCGCTGGAAGTTGGTGAGCTTGGGCGCGGTGGCGGGCGTTGCGGCAGCCACGGATGCGGGGGTGGGCTTCGTCGCGGCGGTCGGCGCGGTGCAGGCTTCCCGCGACACCTTGGAGAGGATTTCCTCGATGCCCTCGTGGCAGGAGGCGCAGCCGCCGCCGGCCTTGGTGAAGTGCGCGACCTGCTCGACCGTGGTGAGGCTGTTGACGCGCACCACCTCCTCGATCAGCACCGCATCGACGGCGAAGCACTTGCAGATCAGCGCGCCTTCCTCGTGGTCGTCCTGCCATACCTCGCCGCGATAGTTGGCGATTGCGGCCTGCAGCGCCTCGCGGCCCATCACCGAGCAGTGCATCTTCTCGGGCGGCAAGCCGTCGAGATAATCGGCGATGTCCTGGTTGCTGACCTTGAGCGCCTCGTCGAGCGTCTTGCCCTTGATGATCTCGGTCAGTGCCGAGCTGGACGCGATTGCCGAACCGCAGCCGAAAGTCTGGAAGCTCGCGGCGACAATCTTCTCGCTGTCCGGGTCGACCTTGAGCATCAGCCGCAGCGCGTCACCGCACTTGATCGAGCCGACGTCGCCGACGCCATTGGCGCCATCGAGCAGGCCGGCGTTGCGCGGGTTGAAGAAGTGTTCGCGAACTTTTTCAGAGTAGTCCCACATAGCGGTTCTCCTGGGGTGTGGTTGTGGAGCCCGGCGCCAGCGGCAGTCAGGCGGTCACGAACGTAAAGCAGCCCTTCGGGCAGGTGCGGCCGCAGGCACCGCAGCCGGTGCAGTCGCCGGGATTCTTGATGGTCATCATCGCCTTGGCATCCTCGTCGTCCCAATCGTCATCGTCGATCTCGTCGTCCTCGCCACGGTCGATCAGGGTCAGCACGTCGCGCACGCAGACCTTGTAGCAGCGGCCGCAGCCGATGCATTTCTTCGAGTCGATCGAATCCGCGTAGGTGGGCGTATAGGGAGTTCCGCCGCGGGTGAAGGTGGCTGCGCTCATCATGGTTTCCTTTCTAGGAGGTTTGCATTGAAGTCAGTTTGGCCAGGCGCTCATTGGCCTCGGCCCAGGCCTGGCACGCATCGAAAGTCGACTGGGCCAGGGCGGGAATTTCCTCGTAGGCGGCGGGCAGCCGCTCCTCGACCAGGTCGTGCATCTGCCCGGCCCAATCGCTGGCAATGCGCTTGAGCCGCTTCACTTCCTTGTCGAGTTCCTTCAGCGCTGCGTCGCTCATGGCTTACATGCCGGCGACTTCGGCGTGCTTGCCGACGATTTCCAGCGCCACGGAGAGCAGCTTGTCGGCCTCGGTCTTCATCTTCGAGAGGCTCTCGAAACCGAAGCGATGCACGTCGCGCAACGTGCGGTCGCTGACGACCAGCTTGCCGACGGTGATCAGCGCGCGGCCGAAACCCTCGTGCGAAAGATGCACCAGCGGCACGGCCATCAGCCCGCATTCCTTTTCGATCAGCACGGCGATGGCGTTGTAGTAAGCCTTGACGCAGGAAATCGTCTCCTCGTCCGGATCGCCGACGAGAGGAATCTGCGCCTTCTTCTCCTTGGTGAGGATCAGCGGCTCGAGCAGCTTTTCGCCAGGCTGGCCATCGTAGGTGCCATAGCTGTCGAGCGCGCGCATCTGCCGGATCATCTCCTTGATGAAATCGGTTTCGTAAATTGGATCAGTGCTCATGGAGAATCTCCGGTAGGTTGCTAATCAAAAGTCGGCTTTGGCGGGACGGCGCCAATAGTCGGCGTTGGCGGGACGACGCCAAAAGTCGGCGCTGGCAGGACGGCGGGAGCATCACAGGAAGCGCGGCGACGGGTAAGCATGCGCATGGCGATCAGGCCTGAGCCCAGGCCGGACAACGCGCCGCCGACGGCAGCCAGATCGCCCCAGGCAGACAGGAGCGCGGCACCCAGCAGCATCGCGCTGGCGGGCAGCAGATACACCCGCAAGGCCCCGCGCACCAGCAGGCCTTCGGCCAGCGCCAGCATCACCGCATCGCCGGGCCGGGCCGACGCAGGCACCGGCAACAGCACCGTCGTACCCGACGCCGTGCCGCAGGCGCCGCGCCCACCGCAGCCACCACAGGCCGAGGGCGTCTCGACGCGGATCGTCGCCAGCCCGGCGCGAATCGCGACGATGCGACCGCTGCGCGTCAGTGCGTTCGTCAGTATTTCGCTCACTCCTGCCACCCCTCTTCCGCCATGCGGTCAAAGCGGCCGGTATCCGCGCCACTCTTGATTGCCTTGTCGACCCAGGGCACGCCGCCATCGCGCACGGCCCGTTGCAGATCGGCGAGCAGGCGCTCGATGGGGGTTTCCTCATCCAGCCGGATTGGCTGTACGCCGCTGGCGAGCAACTGGCGCATGGCCGAGCCGCCGACCGCCAGGCAATACACCGCCGCGCAACCGGCCAGCGCGCCGATTTTGGCCACCAGCTTGTCTTCATTGCCGTTCATCGATTCCTCGGCGAACTCGGCTACCTCGACCAGGCGCGCACGCGCGCCGTCGAGCGCATAGATCGCGAAGCCGGCCGCGGCGCCGAAGTGCTGGTTCACGCGGGCACGATCATCCGTGGCGAAAGCGACCTTGAGCATGTCCGGCACCGCTTCAGTGCTTGACCACGCCAGCGCCAGCTTGCGGGACTTCGCCGCTGTTGGCCCTGAACATGGATTGGTAGGCAGGGGTGTCATGATGTTGGCTCAGGATGATGTTGGCAAAATCGAACAGCGCCTGCCGTCCGCCGCGATAGCCGATCCAGGTGCGGGCGTAGCCGCCGACCCAGTCGTATTGCGGAAAGCCGGCGCGCAACAGCGGCACGCCGAGCCGCTCGGCGGTGCCGACGGCATGCGAATTGGAGATCACGATCTGCGCTGCGGCGGCGGCATGTTCGAGGTCTTCGAGGTCGCCGATTTGCACCGTGTTGCAGGGCATGTCGGCCAGCACGTCGGCACGCGCCGGGGACACGGCGGCGACGATCTCCGCGCCCATGCCGGTGAGGAAGCACGCGAAGCCGATCAGGTGGTCCGGGTCCAGCGCCAGCGCCACGCGCGCGAGGCCGGTCTGGAAGTGCGTATCGACCATCGCGTCCTGCAACTGCGCGCGCTGGCGTTCGATCCGGGTCGGCACGGGCTGGCCGGAAAGCTGCGCCAGCGTCTGCGTGAAGGTGTCGCAGGCATCCAGGCCCATCAGGTGATCGAAGCGAAAGTCGGGCACGGCGGTACGCCGCTTCAACGCATCCGCCGCGCGATTCAGCGAGCGGCCGATCACCAGCGTGGCGATCGACTCGCCCATCGTTTCGATCTCCGCCTTCGGCGTGCCGCCGACCGTGAGCGCCGAAAACTTGCCGTCCATCAGGTGGCCGTCGAGCGAATCGCCGATGTCCGGCAGCACCACCGGGCGCAGCCCGAAGGCCTCGATCCACTCCTTCAGTGCCTCGATGTCGCCCGGCGTCAAGGCCGCCGAGGCCAGCACATTTACTTGTTTGTGGCGTCGTCCCGCCACACTCCCCTTCTGGCGCCGTCCCGCCAGAGCCGAGTTTTCCGGCACCAGCGTCTCGATGATCGCCTCGACCGCCAGCGCGAAACCGGATTCCAGCGAGCCCGTGTAGTCGGGTGTGTTCACCGGCACCACGGCGATATGGTCGAACTGCGGATACTGTTCGCGAAACATCTTCACCAGCCGGCGGATATCCGTGCCCTGCGTTTCCGACAGCCCGGTAGTCGGCAGGCCGATGATCTCCGGCGCGTTCTTCTCGCAAATCGTCTTCAGCCCCTCGACGACATTTTCGTCCGCGCCCATGACGGAAGAGACCTGATCCATCGCCGTCGTCTGCAAGGGAATCGGCTCGCGGAAGTGGCGCACGAAAAACACCTTGCCGAAGGCGGTGCAGCCCTGCGAACCATGCAGCATCGGAATCGCGTGGCGCAAGCCGAGGAAGGCGAGCGACGCCCCGATGGGCTGGCTGACCTTCAGCGGACTGACCGCCAGAGCTTTCGTGCGTTTGAGGATTTCGGCCATGACATTGGGCGCCTGAAATTGGAAGACACCCCTCCCCTTGCAATGGCCATGCCAGAGAATAATTATCTAAATATCAATTGGTTGGCGGAATACATGCTTGTCGTAAACCCTACATCAGGGGATATGCGCAGTTTGGAGCCGAGCCCCCATGACTGACTTTCCCAACCCGCCGAATTGCCGTAAAACATGCCGCCGTGCTAGCCTGCCCGCTCTCGAACAACCACAGAAAGCCTGATCGCCATGTCCGATAACGGCACCACCGAGAACCGCGTCGCGGTTCTGGTCGATTGCGACAACACCTCGCCCGAGATTCTTGAATATGCACTCTCCGTGGTCGCGCAGTTCGGCCGCGTGGTGGTGCGGCGAGGTTACGGCAACTACCAGACGCTGGCCAACAAGTGGCAGGAAGCGCTGGTGCGGCTGGCCTTCACACCCTGCCTGCAATACCAATACGCTTCGGGCAAGAACACGTCCGACATCGCACTGGCGCTCGATGCGATGGAAGACCTGTTCGAGGAGCGGGCCGACACCTACTGTCTGGTGACGAGCGATTCCGACTTCGCCTATCTCTGCCGCAAACTGCGCGAACGCGGCGCGACGGTGTGCATCGTCGGCGAAGAGAAAACACCGGACGCACTGCGCAACGCCAGCGACAAGTTCTTCGAATACCAGCCACCGGAAACCGAGGCGCAGAAGAAGGCACCGCCCAAGCCGGTGCAGAAGCAGCGGCCGAAGTCACTGCTCTCTGCCGTCGCGCTCCTTGCGGCAGAATCGGCGGAAGGCTGGGTGCACCTTAGTGCACTCGGCAGTTATCTGCGGCGCAGCGACCCGAGCTTCACGCCCAAGAAGTACGGCCACCCGGGGTTGCTGGAAATGATTGAAACCTACCCGGACCTGCAAACCCGCAATGAAGGTGGCGCCCACTCGGTGAAACCGAAAGAAGCCGCCGCCAAGCCGCAGTAGTGGCGTCCCGCTGCTGCCGACTTTTGCGCTCCAGAAACATACCCAATACGGTATACTTTCGCCATGACTACTCCATCAAGAACAGAGCGACCATTGCACTGGGTCGGTTCGGCCAAGCGCGATTTGCTCGGATTCGTACCGCGAAGAGCGACGTCGACCTGATTCACGAACGCTTGAAGACGGCACGCAACGATTACGAGGTGCGCTATGGCAAAGAAGATTGAAGCAGTGGAAGTCGGAACCGGTGACGTGTTCCGGGACTTGGGATTTGCCGACGCGGGCGAACGCAAGCTGCGCGTGCAACTCGCCATGCGCCTCAACGACCTCATTAAGGAACGCAAGCTGACGCAAACCGTGGTCGCGGAAATCTTCGGCATTCCGCAGCCCCATATTTCGGAATTGCGCAATTACAAGCTGACGCGCTTTTCATCCGAGCGGCTGCTGCACTTCATTACCCAACTCGACCGGGATATCGAAATCATCATCCGCCCCAAGGCGGAAAATCACCCTTCCGGTCTGGTGTCGGTACTGGTGGCTGCCTGACCTCTCACGACGGTTCACGCACGATACGGCAGGTGCCCGGCCATCTCGTCCTGGTAGTCGCGCATGGCACCCTCCTCGCGCGCGAGGTAGCGCGCCACGGCGTCGCGCAGGGGCGGATCGGCGACCCAGTACGCGGACCAGGTCGACACCGGCTCGAAGCCGCGCGCGATTTTGTGCTCGCCCTGCGCGCCGGGCTCGAAGCCTTGCAGGCCGTGGTCGATCGCGTATTCGATGCCGGCGTGGTAGCACAGCTCGAAATGCAGGCCGGGGCAGTCGATGTCGGTGCCCCAGTGGCGGCCGTAGAGCGCCGTGTCATCGCGGTAGCAGATCGCCGAGGCGACCGGTTGTTCGCCAGCGAAGGCGCAGAACACCACCATCCGCCGGCCCAGCGCGGCGCCGACGCTGCGAAAGAACTCGGCGGTGAACGCGGCCACGCCGCCGAGCCGCTCGAAGGTGCTGCGGTAATGGCGGTGGATGGCCAACCATAAGGCGTCGTCGATCTCGTCGCCGTGACGCGCTTCGATGCGCAGGCCGGCGTCGGCCACCGCGCGCCGCTCGCGCTTCAGCTTCTTGCGCTTCTCGGACGTGAAGGTAGCCAGGAAGTCGGCGAAGTCGCGGTAGCCGCGATTGAGCCAGTGGAACTGCACGCCGCGCCGCAGGAGCAGCCCGGCGGATTCGAGCGCCGCGCGGTCGGGCTCGCGCACGAACAGGCATTGCCAGTTGGAAGCGCCCGCTGTGGCGGTGACCTCGATGGCGGCGGCGATCAGCGCGGCACGCGTTGCGTTGTCGTTATCGGCAACCAGCAGGCGCGGCCCCGGCGACGGCGTGAAGGGGACGCCGCTGACAAGCTTGGGGAAGTAGTTCAGGCCGGCCTGTTGCCAGGCGGGTCCCCAACTGTAGTCCATGGCGAAATCGCCGTACCAGTGATGCCGTTGATACAAGGGCAGCAGACCGGCGATGCGTCCGTCGCCAGCGCGCAGCGCGAGATGCATCGGCTGCCAGCCTTGCGGGCCGCGCGCGGTGACGCATTGCTCGGCCGCGCCAAGAAAGGCACGGCTGATGAAGGGATCGCCCGCCGTGACGAAGCGCTGCCAGTCGGCCTCGGGAATATCGAGTGCGCTGGTGAGCAGCACGGTTTCAAGCATGTGCGGTGGCATTCCGGTGATATGCGGTCATGTCCGCATTATCACGCCGCGCAACGTACCTTCACGTTGCGCCGTGCGCAACAGAATGAAGTAGCGCTCCTTACCCGGCCGTCACGGGCGTTCCGGCTGCCTTCTCCCGCGCCCACGGCGCCGGCTTGCGCACCGCTGCCCAGACCGGATTTTCGATGGTCAGCGCCAGTTGCCGCGCCAGCTCGGGCATGCCGGCATAACCCGCGTAGGCGAATTCGCGTTCCTGGTTGATGTCGAGGAAGGGAATGCGCGACTTGAGCGCCATGTAGAGGTTGCGGCCGCCGGCGATGAGGATGTCGGCGCACAGCTCCTGGTAGGCGCCGAGCAGCGCCTTGGGGCTGCCGTCCTCGATCATGTTCGCGTCCGGGCCCATGATCTCGCGGATGCGCACCTTGTCTTCCTCGGTCGATTTCTTGGTGCCGGTCGCCACCACCTCCATGCCCAGATCCTGGAGCGCGGAAACGATGGACCACGACTTGACGCCGCCGGTGTAGAGCAGCACGCGCTTGCCCTTGAGCCGCGCGCGCCAGGGTTCCAGCGCGGCGTTGGCTTTGGCCTCCTCGCGCGCGATCAGCGTCTCGGTACGCGCAGTGAGATCGGGATCGTTGAGCAGTCCGGCGAAATCACGCAGCGCCTGCGACATGTCGCGCACGCCGTAAAAGCTGCCTTCGAAGAAAGGTATGCCGTAGCTTTCCTTGAGTTTGCGCGCGACGTTGAGCAGTGCCTTGGCGCAGACCACCATGGTCGCCGCCGCACGGTGCATGGTCTGCACCTCATTGAAGCGCGCGTCGCCCGAGAGCGTGGAGAGGATACGCAGGCCAAGTTCGTCGAATAGCGGCGCGACAGGGAAGAACTCGCCGGCAATGTTGTATTCGCCGATCAGGTTGATGGCGTGCACCTTGATGCCGGGCCCAAGTTTACGCAGGGCGCTCGCCGGCACCGGATCGGGCTCGCGCGTGCCGATGACATACTTGAACATCGCCTCGCCGCCGAGGCGGTTGCCGAGGTTCTTGGTGCCGTAGAAACCGGCCGCGTCGACGGGCACCACGGGCACGCCGAAGCGCTCGGCGGCGGCCTTGCAGACCGCCTCGAAATCGTCGCCGATCAGTGCCGTCACGCAGGTGGCGTAGACAAACACCGCCGCCGGCGCATGGTCGTCGATGGCCTGCTTGATGGCGTGGAAGAGCCGCTTCTCGCTGCGCCCCATGATCACGTCCTGCTCGGTGAGGTCCGTGGTCATGCCGATCTTGTAGAGCGTCGAACCGGTCGAGCGCGTGCCGCGGTTGTCCCACGAACTGCCGGCACAGGCAATCGGGCCATGCACGATGTGCGCGACGTCGGCGATCGGCAAGAGCGCGATCTGCGCGCCGTCGAAGGAGCAACCGCCCGCCGTCGCACCAGGCTTGGGCTTGGCGCAGCCGGATTTCTCCTTGGCGGCAATGTGATTGTGCTCGCAGGCAGGTTCGTTCAACAGTTCGGCGATTTGAGCGGCTTTCATGACGTCTCCTTTCGCCTTTCCACTCGCAAGCGGCGTGCCATTGCCAAGCGGCTGATTTCACGAGGATTCATCTGCACAAGCTTTTGTCGCATTTACGACAAAACCGCTGCCGGCACGGCCGGGATCACCACCCGAACCCACAGGCAGCGCAATGGCACGCGGCTTGCGAGTCTTTGGCCAGACTATCGACTGGAGGTATTCCAATGCGCCCGCTGCTTGTTCTGGCTGTACTCTGCTTAATGTCCGCCGCTGTCCGCGCCGACGAGGTTCTGGTCGCCGTCGCCGCCAACTTCACCGCACCGGCAAAAACCATTGCCGCCGATTTCGAAAGGGCAACCGGCCACAAGCTGCAACTGGCTTTCGGTTCGACGGGCAAGTTCTACGCGCAGATCAAAAACGGCGCGCCCTTCGAAGTCCTGCTGGCCGCCGACGACGAAACGCCGGCGCGCCTTGAAAGCGAAGGCGCGACCGTGGCCGGCAGTCGCTTCACTTACGCGGTCGGTCGCATCGTCCTGTGGTCGGCACGCCCCTGTTATGTCGATGCCAGGGGCGAGGTGCTGAAAAACGGGGGATTCGTGCATCTTGCACTCACCAATCCCAAACTGGCTCCCTATGGACAGGCGGCCATCGACACGATGAAGGCGCTCGGCGTACACGACGCCCTGCACCCGCGCTTCATCACGGCCGAAAATCTCACCCAGACCTATCAGTTCATTTTCAGCGGCAATGCCGAACTTGGCTTCATTTCGCTCTCGCAGATATTCAAGGACGGCAAGATCGCGGAAGGTTCGGCCTGGATCGTTCCGCAGAATTTATACACGCCGATCCGCCAGGATGCGGTGCTGCTGGCCAAAGGCAAAGACCGCCCCGCCGCCGCGGCGCTGCTGCAATATCTGAAGGGCGACAAGGCGAAAGCGACGATTCGCAGTTTCGGCTACGACCTGTAAATGTCCCCATTGTCCGCAAGCGATCTCGCCGCCGTCTGGCTGACGCTCAAGCTCGCCGGACTGACCACCGTGCTGCTGATGCTGATCGGCACGCCGATCGCCTGGTGGCTGGCGCGCACGCACCATTGGGCAAAGGGACCGGTCGGCGCCGTGGTGACGCTGCCGCTGGTCCTGCCGCCGGCGGTGCTCGGCTTTTACCTGCTGGTGCTGATGGGGCCGGACGGCCCCGTCGGCCGCCTCACGGCAAGCCTCGGAGTGGGGCTGTTGCCCTTCACCTTCGCCGTCCTCGTCGTCGCCTCGGTGATCTACTCGATGCCATTCGTCGTCCAGCAGTTACAGCAGGCTTTCGAAGCGAT
>JAUXNZ010000104.1 GCA_030682595.1 Rhodocyclaceae bacterium
GAGCAGGGCCACGCGCAGCGGAATCGCCACTTGCGGCATTTTGAGGCCGGTCGCGGCAAGGGTCTCCTTTAGCGCCTTCGCCAGTTCCGCGGCGACCCACTCCACACCGGCCAACCGGCCGCGCAAATCGGCGAGCGCCGCTTTGGCTGCAGCGGTCAGGTGCTGCACCACCAGCTCTTCGGCGGGATGCACCGCGGCATAGAACGGATGCGCGCAGTCGGCCAGTTCATTGAGGTTGACCACGCGATCCTTGTAGAGCGCGGCAATCAGGGCCGGATCGGGGTGCGCCGTTGTCGTCACGCCCTCCTCCGCCAGCCGTCGCACAATCTCGCCCCCCAACCGCGCATCGTCGGCCAGCTTGATGTAGTGGGCATTCAGCCAGTTCAGTTTTTCGGTGTTGAACTGCGCGGCCGACGCGGTGATGTGGTCGAGGTCGAACCACGCGACGAACTGCTCCAGCGAAAAAATCTCCTCGTCGCCATGCGACCAGCCCAGCCGCGCGAGATAGTTGAGCACCGCCTCGGGCAGGTAACCGTTCTCGTCATACTGCATGACGCTGACCGCGCCGTGGCGCTTGGACAACTTGGTGCCGTCGTCGCCGAGAATCATCGAGACATGGCCGTAGCGCGGCACCGGCACCCCTAGCGCCTGCAACAGGTTGATCTGGCGCGGCGTGTTGTTCACATGGTCGTCGCCCCGGATCACATGACTGATCCGCATGTCCCAGTCATCGACGACGACGCAAAAATTGTAGGTCGGCGTGCCGTCGGCGCGGGCGATGATGAAGTCGTCCAGTTCGGCGTTACTGATCTCGATGCGCCCTTTCACCAGGTCGTCCCAGGCCACCACGCCAGTGGTCGGATTGCGGAAACGGACAACCGGACTGATCCCCGGTGGTATCGCTGGCAGCGTCTTGCCCGGCTCGGGGCGCCAAAGTCCGTCGTAGCGCGGCTTTTCCTTGTTCGCTTCCTGCTCGGCACGCAGCGCGTCGAGTGCTTCGATCGAGGTGTAGCAATGGTAAGCCGTGCCGGAGGCCAGCATCTGGCCGATCACTTCCTGGTAGCGCGCCATGCGCTGCATCTGGTAGAACGGCCCCTCGTCGTGCGCCAGGCCCAGCCATTGCATGCCGTCGAGAATCGCCTGCACCGCCTCCGGCGTCCCCCGCGCCACATCGGTGTCTTCGATGCGCAATACGAATTGCCCCTGATGGTGCCGGGCATAGGCCCAGGCGAACAGGGCGGTGCGCGCGCCGCCGATGTGGAGGTAACCGGTGGGGCTGGGCGCGAAGCGGGTTCTGACTGCGGGTGAAGTGACGGTCATGACAAGATGGCTGAAGGGAAAGCGTGCATTTTAAGCCGGACCGGCCGACCCCAGAACTTTATCCCGTAGCATTCAGGCATGAAGGCCATGCCCGCACTGCGCTCGCGCAACTATCGACTGTTTTTCGCCGGACAACTGATCTCGCTGATCGGCACCTGGATGCAACAGGTCGCCATGATCTGGCTGGCCTACCGGCTCACCGATTCGGTCGCCATGCTGGGTCTGGTCGGCTTTATCAGCCAGATTCCGATTCTGCTGTTCAGCGTCCTGGCGGGCGTGTGGAACGACCGCCTCGACCGGCGCCGGCTCTTGATGTGGACGCAGTTTCTTTCCCTGCTGCAAGCGCTGGCCTTGTTCGGCCTGACGGCGACCAACCTCATCACGCCGACTGCACTGCTCGCGCTGGCTTTCCTGCTCGGTTGCATCAATGCCGTTGACCTGCCGGCGCGTCAGGCGTTCGTCGCGCAACTGGTCACCGATCGGGCCGACCTGCCGAATGCCATTGGTCTCAATTCCCTCCTGATGAACAGCGCGCGCTTTGTCGGGCCGACGCTGGCCGGCCTGATCGTCGCCAGCGCTGGCGAGGCGGCGTGTTTTCTCGTCAACGCGCTCTCCTATCTGGCCGTGCTGGCGGCATTGGCGGCGCTACGCGTGGCGCCACGCCCGGTCCGCCCGCAACCCGCGCTGACGGCTTTGCGCGCCGGTCTGACCTACGCTTTTTCACATCCGCAAATTCGCCTGCTGCTTTTCATGGTGGCCGGCTTCAGCTTTTTCGTCACGCCTTACGCGGTGTTGCTGCCCGTGTTCGCCCGCGACATTTTTCAGGGCGGCGCCCAGACTTACGGATTTCTGCTCGGCAGCGCCGGTAGCGGCGCTTTGGCCGCCGCGCTGTTTCTGGCATTGCGTGGCGGCCGGCGCGGGGTGCAGCATGAGGCTGCCGGTCTGGACCGGCTGGTGGCGCATGCCATGCTGGCCAGCGGCATCGCCCTGGCCGCCTTTGCCCTGACGCCGGCCATCGCCCTGGCTTTCCCGCTGCTGACCGCGCTGGGATTTTGTGTCGTCATCAGCGTTGCCGGCAGCAACACCTTGATCCAGATGGTGGTGGAAGAAGATTATCGCGGCCGGGTCATGGCCATTTTTTCGGCGGCATTTCTGGGCATTGCGCCGCTGGGCAGCCTGGCCATCGGCGCTGTCGGCGCGGCGGCGGGCGTGCGCCCAACCTTGCTGCTGTGCGGGCTGCTGGCATGCGGACTGGGTATGACGTATCGGCGCCGGTTAACAACAGACCGCTAAAAAAACAAGGGACACGGCATGACGCCGTGTCCCTTTGCGCTGCAGGAAATACAGTCGGCTTACTTCTTGGCGACCTTCTTCTTGCCAGCGACAGCGGTCTTGAAGCCGGTGCCGGCGGTGAAGCGCGGCACGGTGGTTGCCGCAATTTTCAACTTCTCGCCGGTCTTGGGATTCACGCCGGTGCGCGCGGCGCGCTTGGCAGCCTTGAAGGTGCCGAAACCTACCAGAGTAACCGGATTGCCCTTGGCGACTGACTTGACAACGGCGCCGACAATCGCGTCCAGCGCTTTGCCCGCGGCAGCCTTGGTAATATCGGCTTCCTTGGCGGCGATTTCGATGAGATCCCCTTTGTTCATATTGGTCTGCTCCTCAGATTAAAGGCTACATAGCCGGCGGTCATTGTAACTGGACAACCCGCGCCGCCGTCAAGCGCTTACTGCAACTTTTTGTTTGGGAACCGCATGGCAAGGCACTCCGCGCAACATTTGCACCTATAATCGCCGCACACAGACCATGCGTCAGCCCTGACTCAGGAGATCGCCTTCATGTTGTTCATTCTGTATTACATCGTCGCCATCATAGTTCTGGTGCTGCACTTCACGGGCGTACTGGCGCGCCATAACCTCGAATGGCTGGTGCTGGTGCTGGCGGTCACGGTCTTCCCCGCGGTCATTTATCTCTAGCAACATAGCGTTTGCGTCGGGTCGCCCCAAGCAAACGCGGCACGCGGCGCCAGCCGCAATCCGCTCCTCAGACAAAACTAACCGCCCCGTAATAAGCGAGCGAGGCGAGCCGATAAGAACCCCCCGCGAGGGGGGCGAAGGGGGCGGGCGGTTTTCTAGCAGTTCGCCGCAATCAGCGCCTTGACGGCCGCTGCGTCCGCCTTCAGCACCGTGACGCGCTGCGGCAGTTGTTCGATGCCGTCAAAATCCGCGGGGCGCGTCGGATCGCACCCCAGCGCCTCCTGAATCGTCTCGGCAAACTTCACCGGCTGCGCCGTTTCCAGCACGATCATCGGCACCCCCGCCTCACGATTTTCACGCGCCACCTTGAGGGCATCGGCCGTGTGCGTGTCGATCATCAACCGGTGTTCACGCCAGAGTGCACGGATCGTCGCCAGCCGGTCGGCATGGATGCTCTTGCCGGAGACAAAGCCAAACTCCGGCAGGCGCGCCATGAACGGAGTGCCGTTGAGATCGAAACTGCCGCCAGCATCAACCGCGGCCCACAACTCGCGCACCACGGCCGGATCGCGGCCGACCAAGTCGAAGATAAAGCGTTCGAAGTTCGAGGCCTTGGAAATATCCATCGACGGGCTCGAGGTCACCCAGGTATCCGCGGCGCCGCGTGGCCGGTAGACGCCGGTGCGGAAAAATTCGTCGAGCACGTCATTCTCGTTGGTGGCGAGAACCAGCCGGCGGATCGGCAGGCCCATCATCCGCGCGATGTGACCGGCGCAGATGTTGCCGAAGTTCCCCGAGGGCACGGCGAACGACACCTGTTCCGCGTTACTTCTGGTCGCCGCGAAATAGCCTTTGAAGTAATAGACAATTTGGGCAAGGACACGCGCCCAGTTGATCGAGTTGACCGCGCCGATCTTGTACTTTGCCTTGAAGGCGGCGTCGTTGGAGACGGCCTTGACGATGTCCTGGCAGTCATCGAACATGCCAAGGATGGCGATGTTGAAAATGTTCGCGTCTGGCAACGAATACATCTGCGCGCGCTGGAAGGCCGACATCAGGCCGTGCGGCGAGAGCATGAAGACGCGCACGCCATGTTTGCCGCGCATGGCATATTCGGCGGCCGAGCCGGTATCCCCCGAGGTGGCGCCGAGAATGTTGATGGTTTCATTGCGTTGCGCCAGCACATGCTCGAACAGGTTGCCGAGCAACTGCATCGCCATATCCTTGAAGGCGAGCGTCGGGCCATTGGACAGTTCCAGAAGGTGGAGGCCGGGTTCGATGGTGGTCAGCGGCGTAATGTCGCTGGCGTCCGCGCCCGGCCGACAATGCTTGTAGACATTGGCCGTGTAGGTGCGATCGGCCAGTGACTTGAGGTCGCAGGCAGGGATGTCGTCGACAAACTTTTGCAGGATGCGCAGGGCCAATGCCGCGTAGGGCAGTTCGCGCCATTCGGCGAGTTCGGCGGGGCTGACCTGAGGATAGGTTTCGGGTAAATAAAGCCCGCCGTCGGCAGCCAGGCCGCCAAGCAGAATATCGCTGAAGTTCTGTGGCGCCTCATGTGTATTTGCGCCGCGCGTGGAGATGTATTTCATGGTGTGAGTAGGCTTTTCAGTGGCTAATTCGATCGGGAATTATCGTCGCTGGCCTCTGGCCTGTCCACCCAACGTTCATGGTCAGCAAGCCCACCCCCGTGCCATGAAATCCGTTAAAAGCAATAAAACGCCCCCCACCCCCAGCCCCCGCCCCGGGGCGGGGGTCAAAGTTTGTTCGCTGCGCTCATGGGGTTACCCGTCGTCAAATGGTGTACTTCACGCCAACCGCGCAGCAGGGCAACAACGAACATCATCAGTCCGCTGGCCGCCAAAAGCCAGCCGCGCTCATCGCCCAGCGCGAGCCAGAAGCCGCCCGCCAGAAAAAACCCGGCGCGCCAGCGACTGCCCCAGGCCAGCCGTGAAAGCAGGGCATGGCGTTGCGGCGAAGTGTCGCCGGGATACCGCCAGATCGGCAACAACTGACTCAATGCGCCAGTGACCAGCGGCAACAGGAAGACCGCCACAAAAGCGGCGATGGCCGGACGCGCCTCAACCAGTCCCACGCCATGCGCCATGCCCAGCACCAGGAGCAGCGCGAAACCCGTGGTTGCCGCCACCAAAGAGGCTGCCGCGCCAGCGCCAATTATTGATTGCATGCCGAAAGCGCGTCGCCATGCCAGCAGGTTGCCAGCGATAACCCACAATAACAGCACGGCACCGGACAAGGCCAGCCAGGCGCCACCGCTGGCGCCCGCCGCGATCAGCATCACCCCGCCCGCGGCGCTGGGCAGGTCGCGCCGCAAGCGGGCGGCGGCAGTCGTGTCGGGCCGTCCCAGGGCGGTGGGCAACAGCACCGGCAGCGTACCCAGCGCCGCCAGGCCGATGAAGCCTAGGGTATTGAGATGCAGGTGAAACAGCCGCAAGGCAGCGCCCAACTCAGGCTTCGCCAGCCACACCGGCACCAGGCTGACGGCGAAAAACAGGCAGAGCAGCGCGGCCCCGTACCAGCGCGCGCCGGGATGTGGCGCGCCCAGCGTGGCGCGGAGCCGGCGGGTGATCCAGAGCAGCAGAATCACCGCGGCCAGCGCAACCACGCTCGCCGCGGCATGCAGGCTCCAGCCGGGCAAAATCCCGGCCAGGCCCAGCGGGGTCGCCACGCCCGCCAGTTGCACGGCCAGCGGCAAAGCGCGTATCGCCAAACCAGGCGTGGCGCTGCGGGTCAGCACCGGCACGAAGTGGATGATGGCGCCGAATACCAGCGGCATGGCGCCGGCGGCAAAGGCGATGTGCAAAGTCGGCGCTGGCAAGACGGCGAAGCCGAATTGCGCCAACAGGGGGACGGCGGCAAACGTCGCGAAAAGCGTCGCGAGAAAAGCCAGCACGGCGCAGCTGCCGAGATAGACCAGCATCTGCTTGAACTGTCAGTTCAGTTCTTCGAGGCGCAGACGCACGATTTTCCCGGTAACGACCGGCAAGGCCTCGATCCGCGCAATCG
>JAUXNZ010000194.1 GCA_030682595.1 Rhodocyclaceae bacterium
CCCTTCAACGCCGCCGCCATGGGCGAAATGTTCATCGCCCGCACCGGCTACACCGGCGAGGATGGTTTTGAAATCGCCGTGCCGGCCACTGCCGCCGCCAGCGTTTGGGAGAAACTGGTCGCCGCCGGCATCCGCCCCTGCGGCCTGGGCGCCCGCGACACCCTGCGTCTCGAAGCCGGCATGAACCTCTACGGCCAGGACATGGACGAAACGCAAAACCCGCTCGAATCGGGCCTGACCTGGACCATCGATTTCAAGGATGCCGGCCGCGACTTCATCGGGAAAAGGGCGCTCGCGGAACTGCGCGAGCGGTCGGCGCTCAGAGTATTTCTCGGACTCGTGCTGCTCGACAAGGGTGTCTTGCGCGCCCACCAGAAAGTCGTCACCGCCCAGGGCGAGGGTGAAATCACCAGCGGCAGTTTCTCGCCCACGCTCAACCAGTCGATCGCCCTGGCGCGCCTGCCCGGTGGCGTTGCCGCCGGCGACCTTGTCGAAGTGGCCGTCCGCGACAAATTACTCCGCGCGAAAGTCGTCAAACCGTCTTTCGTGCGCCACGGCAAGTCCCTCATCTGAACTCACCATTCTCAATCGGAGCCCATCATGAATATCCCCGCCGATCTCAAGTACACCCAATCCCATGAATGGGTGAAGCAGGAAGCCGACGGCACCGTCACCATCGGCATCACCGATCACGCCCAGGAAGCGCTTGGCGACATCGTGTTTCTCGAACTCCCCGAGCCCGGTCTGATGGTGAAAGTCGGCGAGGAGTGCGCGGTGGTTGAATCGGTCAAGGCCGCATCCGATATCTATGCGCCGCTCGCCGGCGAAGTCGTCGCCAGAAACGAAGACGCCATGGGCGCGCCCGAGAGCGTGAATCAGGATGCCTATGCCGCCTGGCTGTTCAGGCTGAAGCCCGCCAATCCGGCCGACCTGAGTTTGCTGCTCGACGCCGCCGCCTACGAAAAAGTTGCCGCCGAATGATGAGCGCCGCAACGCTCACCGAACTCGAACACCGCGACGAATTCATCGCGCGCCACATCGGTCCTGCGCCTGCCGAGCAGGCAGCGATGCTGGCGGTGCTGGGCGTCGCCAGTCTCGACGAACTGATCGCGCAGACCGTGCCCGCTTCGATTCGCCTGCCGGCCGATCTGCCCCTGCCCCAACCCCAGACCGAACACGCGGCGCTCGCGCAACTCAAGGCGCTGGCCGAACAGAACCAGGTCAGGAAATCCTGCATCGGCCTCGGCTACTACGGCACCCACACGCCGCCGGTGATCCAGCGCAACCTGTTCGAAAATCCCGGCTGGTACACCGCCTACACGCCCTATCAGGCCGAAATCGCCCAGGGACGACTGGCCGCGCTGCTCAATTACCAGCAGATGGTGATCGACCTCACCGGCCTGCAGCTCGCCAATGCTTCGCTGCTTGACGAAGCCACCGCCGCCGCCGAAGCGATGGCCATGGCGCGGCGCGTCGGCAAGTCGGCCAGCAACGCCTTCTTCGTCGATGCCGATGCGTATCCCCAGACCCTCGATGTCATGCGCACGCGGGCGGCCCTGTTTGGCTTCGAACTGATCGTCGGCCCGGCTGAAACTGCCGCCAGTCACGACGTGTTCGGTGCACTCCTGCAAACCCCCAACGCCCGGGGAGAAATCAAGGATTTCAGCACGGTCAGCGCCGCGTTGAAAGCGAAAAATGCCATCTGCGCCATTGCTTGCGATCTGCTGGCGCTGGTGCTGACGAAATCGCCCGGTGAAATGGGCGCCGACATCGCGCTGGGATCAAGCCAGCGCTTCGGCGTGCCGATGGGCTATGGCGGCCCGCACGCCGCCTTCTTCGCCTGCAAGGACGAGCACAAGCGCGCCGTGCCCGGCCGCATCATCGGCGTCTCGAAGGACGTGCGCGGCAAGACCGCCCTGCGCATGGCGCTGCAAACGCGCGAACAGCATATCCGCCGCGAGAAGGCCAACTCGAACATCTGCACCTCGCAGGTGCTGCTCGCCAACATGGCCGGCATGTATGCCGTCTGGCACGGGCCGGTCGGTCTGCAGCGCATCGCGCAACGCGTCCATCGCCTGACCTGCATTCTGGCGAAAGCGCTCAACGTCACCGGCAGCTTCTTCGACACGATCGTTGCAAAAGTCGGCGCTGGCGGGACGGCGGCATTGAAGAATTCCGCCTTCAACGTCCGCCACATTGACGCGGAAACCGTCGGTATCAGCCTCGATGAGACGGCCACGCGCGAAGATGTCGCCGCTCTGCTCGCCCTGCTCGGTAAATCGGCTGACCTCGATGCAGATTGCCCGAACGCGATTCCCGAGAACCTGCGCCGCACCTCGCCCATCCTCACCCATCCGGCATTCAACACGCACCACACCGAGCACGCCATGCTGCGCTACCTCAAGTCCCTGCAGAACAAGGACCTGGCGCTCGACCACGCGATGATTCCGCTCGGCAGCTGCACGATGAAACTCAACGCCGCCGCCGAGATGATGCCGGTCAGCTGGCCCGCCTTTGGCGGCATGCATCCGTTCGCCCCGGCCGGGCAGGCGACGGGATACCAGCAGATGATCGACCAGCTGGCTGGCTGGCTCACCGTCATCACCGGCTTCGACGCGCTGTGCGTCCAGCCCAACTCCGGCGCGCAGGGCGAATACGCCGGCCTGGTCTCGATCCGCCGCTATCAGGCAGCGCAGGGGCAGGCCCACCGCGACATCTGCCTGATCCCGAAATCCGCGCACGGCACCAACCCCGCCACGGCGCAGATGTGCGGGCTGCAGGTCGTCGTCGTCGATTGCGATGAACGTGGCAACGTCGACATCGCAGACTTGAAAGCAAAAGCGGCGCACCACGCGGCCAACCTTTCCTGCCTGATGATCACCTACCCCTCCACCCACGGCGTGTTCGAAGAAGCCGTCAAGGAGATGTGCGAGATCACCCATGCCCACGGCGGCCAGGTCTACATGGACGGCGCCAACCTCAACGCCCAGTTGGGGCTGACCTCACCGGGCTTTGTCGGGGCCGATGTCTCGCACATCAACCTGCACAAGACCTTCGCCATTCCGCACGGCGGTGGCGG
>JAUXNZ010000200.1 GCA_030682595.1 Rhodocyclaceae bacterium
TGGGTTGAGTGATTGTATTGAAAATATCGGCATGCGACGGTGGCGGCGACTGTTTCCCAATGTCAGACAAGTAGTTGCGGAACCGTTGTTGTTTTACACCAACGATGTTGTCAAGAACACGAAGAATTGTCGCCGGGGCTACCTCCCATCCTGGCGGTCCTGAAACTGAAAACGACGCAAAAAATCGGTGAATGCCCATCATGACGGAAACCCATACGCCAGCCAATAGGCATCCGATCAGAACGTGCCTGTCCAGCACTGTAGCGATCGCCGGCCATTCAACCTTGAATTGCTCGGCAAACTGAGAAACTTGATAGTAGTTGGTGATGATGACGGGCGGAGCACCAACAACAAATGCACCGGTGGTTCGATATAGGAAAGTGTAATTCTCCGAGAAACCACGGACGAGACTGGTCGGCGACGGCATTAGTAAACGAATGCGGTGCCAAAACGATTGAACATATCGTTTTACGGGCGATACTGGCACCGTCGGTTTTTTCGGCTGCCTCACATTCTTGATATTGTTTTTCGCTCTCAAGGAATTTCCTTGTCATTATTGCGAAATGATAACGCAATGCATCGGTACTGTTAAGGAAACACTGAATTGGTGTCTCCTGAAATTGGGACTCAGTGCTTGATATGAGCGGCAGCACACGACTTCGGCCGAGCGGCGCGCAGCTTTCCCCATGTTTCGTGCAATTCCCTTGAGGGTCTTGAGCGAGTTATTCATGCCTTGACCCCCACCTTCCCCAACGCATTCAGCACAGCCGCCTCGCATGGTACTTTCTCGTCGCTTGCCGACGTATGCTTGAACGCATCCGCTCTTCCGGGGCACTTACCAATCAGTTTCTGCACTATTCCTCTGACGTGCCGAATTTCAGACAGCAGTTGCCGTAACCACGAATCAAGTTGCTTTTCATCATCCAACACGAAGACCAGTCCCTTGAACGTCTCTTCAGTGTCTCTCAGGTTCCCGTTTTCGTCCTTCTTCTTCCTTGGCCTGCGTTGAATTTCAACAATATAGACTGGACTCTCCAGCGCCATCACTCTGGTGACAAGGATGCCACGCGGCCTCTTCAGGGCAACATCGCGGTAGAGCCAATTCCTGGTTTCCGTAGGCATATCTACTGCGGAATCGTCGTCGAAGGGCTGCAAAGCAATGAGCTCGGGTTCCGGGGTAGACCTGAATCCTCGATCGAAAGTGAACCATTCGGCCGACCTAATTAAGTCCGGTTGGCTTTCCTTCAGGTATCGCATGGCATTCCACATGTCTCGCAGCATGCCCTGCGATTCCATGACTGGCCGTGCGTGGATGGAGGCATACCCTGCGCCCTTTCCACTACCGTAAGGGTCCCCAGTGGAAAATACCCCAGGCTCGCCACTCTCTCCCGGCCTGCCCGCTGAAGTCTTCGCTCGATCACGCCTTACGTCGATCACGACCCTTGGCGTTCCAAGCACCTCGAAGTCGTCTTCCTCGACTTCGAGGGTAGATGCCCCATGATCCGGTTCTTGGTCATCGGTCAAATCGACGATGTCTAGCAGTTTCTTGGGCACGCGAACCGGCGCTCCGTCCCATGACTTGCCCCCTTCTGCACCCTCGGCCTGCGCGTCCGTCTTATTGGTATTTTCGCGGTCGCGCTGGATCGACTCGCCTTGCGGGTCGCTACATCCTAGAATTCTCAAAGCAAGAAAAGTCTTGCCGTCGTTTATCCGCAATCCGCTTACCTTGATCTGAGCCGGTCCTTGAAACCACGGGGCGATCTTGGCGAAGACATGGGTATCCTTATTCCCGAGGGCCGTTACGATTTGGCCGTAAATGCTTTTTGCGACGCGCTGGGCGTAAGGATCGTGTTTTGCATGCGCGATGAAGACTGTATCGCCATTGCGCATGCGCTTCTTGAGCTTGACGGGCCAAATCCCGGGTATAACGGGCTGATCGAATGGTGCGCAGAAACGCCGCTCTACTTCATCCCAAGGATAAGTGGCGAGGTCGCGCGGCACCTCTTCCGACCTACCATAGCAGCGAACAAAAAATTCGAGGCAGGGAATCAGGAGATTTTTGCCGTCAGCAAGGGGAAAATCGAGCAGCCAATTCTTGTCCTGGGCAAAGTGGAGCGGGTAGTCCGCTTGATCGATAGGGGCAGGTTGTCCGTTTCTGGCGCACTCGTAAGGCGATACAAAGCGCCAAGAGCGATGCGTGAAATCGACGTCGAACTTGTCGGTCTCCAAGATAGTTTCAGCCCTGCAAACGCCGTTTTGCCAAATCGTGCCGATGCGCAACAGTCCAAGATGTGTCAGCGCAATTTTTTTACGGACAGAAGAGCCTGGAACGCCTTGACTATCTAGCTTTCTGAAGAAGACGACCGTTTTCGGTACGGACATCGCTTGCAGGTTCTTGGTGATTCCACCGTATGACCAAACAATGAGCTCTCCTTCTTCCTTATTGAGCGGCTGGTAAGTGCGGACGTTGCCGGTCAGTGTCCGGCGGGTAATCGTGGTCACGACGATACAACTCCCACATCGCCAGCCAAGAACCAGGCGACGTCACGTAATCCGCTAAAGCAATGCCGCCGACGCTTAGGTGCGTCCGGCCGGCGAGAATCGTCGCATCTATTTCGTAAACGTCGCAGTAATTTCGGAAAGTGACAGCCGCCACCCACCAGCGCTGGCGCCGAAGCCGAATGATGAGGCGCTGAAAATGGCCGCACGCCCCAGCGCGCAACATCGAAGCCGCCGGCCAGCGAATGCACGGCGGCGCTCTCCAGTGCTTCGGTTTCGGTCATCGGTGGCAACAGACCGGGCAGGCGCTGCGCCAGCATCGACTTGCCCGAACCGGGCGGGCCGCTCATCAGCAGACTGTGACCGCCGGCCGCCGCGACTTCGAGCGCGCGTTTGGCGGGCGCCTGGCCCCTCACCTCGGCAAGATCGGGGACAAAAGTCGGCGCTGGCGGGACGGCGGCAATATGCGGCGCCAGCGGCAGCGCGCCGGTCAGGTGGGCGCAGACATCGAGCAATCCGCGTGCCGGCAAAATCGTGGCGCGCGTCACCAGCGCGGCCTCGTCGGCGCAGGCGGCTGGCAGCACAAAGGCGCGGCCCGCGCCAGCAGCCGACAGGCACATGGCCAGCGCGCCGCGCACCGGGCGCAATTCGCCCGACAGCGACAGCTCGCCGGCAAATTCGTGTTGATCGAGTGTCGGGGCCTTGAGCTGGCCCGAAGCGACAAGAATACCGAGCGCGATGGGCAGATCGAGTCGGCCGGATTCCTTCGGCAGGTCGGCCGGTGCCAGGTTGACGGTGATGCGGCGCGCGGGAAATTCGAAGCCGCTGTTGAGTAAGGCGGCGCGCACCCGGTCGCGCGATTCCTTGACTTCGGTTTCGGGTAGTCCGACCAGCGTGAAGGTCGGCAGGCCGTTGGCCAGATGCACCTCGACCGCGACTTCCGGAGCTTTGAGCCCGGCCAGCGCACGGCTTCTCAGGACGGCGAGGGACATTGGTGCGAGGTCAAAAGTCGGCGCTGGCGGGACGGCGACTTTTCGCGTTACGGCTGGCGGCGGGCTTCGATTTCGGCAAGCTTGGCCTCCAGCACCGCAAGACGTTCCCGGGATCGCGCCAGCAATTCCTTTTGCACCGCGAAATCCTCGCGCGTGACCAGATCGAGTTTGGCGAACTGCGCGGCGAGCAGGGCGCGCAGATTCTTTTCGATGTCGGCGGCCGGTGTGGCGGCCAGTGCTGCGGAAATCTGGGCACTGATGTTTTCGAGGAGTTTAGGGTCGAGCATGGCAATGGAATGTCTGGACAGGAGCGTTCGAGTGTAGCACCGGCTGTCCCTGCACGGCATGCACGCTCATGGTGCGGTCCGCGAGAAAAGCCGCCCATGGTGGTGCGCACAAAAACCGTGGCGACTATGCTGGCATTGCAGAATTCCATATAACACAATGAATATAAAGAATTAAAGATGTCTGGCACGTTAGATGCTTTATTAGCCTGCGAAATCCCTCTTTTATCAACAACCACACTCTGGAGACTTTCATGAACAAAAAACTGATCGCCGTCGCACTGTTTGGCTCATTCGTCGCTCCCCTTTCCGTCCTCGCCGCCGATGCTCCGGCCACGCCGGAGCACAGCTTCAGCGGAAACCTGACGCTGACCAGCGACTACATTTTCCGCGGTATTAGCCAGACCAACAACAAGCCCGCCATTCAGGGCGGCTTCGATTACGAGCACGCCAGCGGTTTCTACGCCGGCACCTGGGCATCGAGTCTGGACTGGGTGTCACCCGGATACAAGACCGACAATAGTATGGAATTGGACTTGTATGGCGGCTATAAGGGGACGGCTGGCGCGCTCTCCTACGATGTCGGCCTGATTCATTACTACTACCCGGGCAAGCGCATTTCCGGTCAGGTGACGCCCGATTCGACCGAGGTTTATCTTGGCCTGGGCTGGGAGTTCCTCGAAGTCAAGTACTCGCATGCCGTCTCCAATCACCTGTTCGCTTGGGAAGGCGGGGCAGCCTTCGACCAGAAGACCCGGGGCAGCGGCTATCTCGAATTGAACGCCTCCCACGATCTGGCTGACGGCTGGAGCGTTTCCGGCCATGTGGGGCGCCAGAAGATCAAGAGCTATGCGGACGCTTCCTATACCGACTGGAATATCGGCGTCAGCAAGGATGTCGGCTTTGGCGTCGTGTCGCTGATGTACAAGGATACCAACGCCAAGGGTTGTGGTTCCTCCGGCGAATACTGCTGGGGCGCGAATAGTGATGTCGATGTCGGCAAGGGCAAGGCCGTGCTGTCCTTCACCAAAGAGTTCTGATCCAGTTCAGTCCAATCCCAACTTCATCCAAGGAGTCATCATGAAACTCGTTACCGCCATCATCAAGCCGTTCAAGCTTGACGAGGTGCGTGAGGCCCTCGCCGCCGTCGGCGTGCAGGGCATCACCGTCACCGAGGTCAAGGGCTTCGGCCGGCAGAAGGGACACACGGAACTGTATCGTGGCGCCGAATACGTTGTCGATTTTTTGCCCAAGGTAAAGGTCGAAGCCGCCATCAAGTCCGAACTGCTCGAACAGACCATCGAAGCCATCGAAAAATCCGCCAGCACCGGCAAGATCGGCGACGGCAAGATTTTTGTCTATGACCTCGAACAGGTCGTCCGCATCCGCACCGGTGAAACCGGCACGGATGCCCTTTAGGACAAGGAGACCTACCATGAACAGATTTTTCTCAATCATGCTGGCGGTGCTTGGCCTCGGCATTTCCGGCTTTGCCGCGGCGGAAACCGCTGTAGCCGTTGTCACCGCGGTGGCCGACGCGGCGAGTGCCGCGGTTCCGGCTGCGGAAATCGTGCCGACGGTCCACAAGGGCGACGTCGCCTGGATGATGACCGCGACCCTGCTGGTCGTTTTCATGGCGGTGCCTGGCCTCGCGTTGTTCTATGGCGGCCTGGTGCGCGCCAAGAACATGCTCTCGGTGCTCATGCAGGTGATGGTGGTGTTCTCGCTGATCAGCGTGCTGTGGGCCGTCTACGGCTATAGCCTGGCCTTCGGCGGCGAGGGACTCATCATCGCCGGCTTCGACAAGCTGTTCCTCTCCGGCGTGACGATGGACAGCCTGGCCGACACCTTCACCGACAACGTGAAGCTGCCCGAGTACGTGTTCATCGCCTTCCAGGCCACCTTCGCCGGCCTCACTTGCGCGCTCATTGTCGGTTCTTTCGCCGAACGCATGAAGTTCAGCGCCGTGCTGCTGTTCTCGGTGCTCTGGTTCACCTTCTGCTACATCCCGATCGCGCACATGGTCTGGGGCGCCGGTGGCTACCTGCTCGACAAGGGCGCGCTCGACTTCGCCGGCGGTACCGTGGTGCACATCAATGCCGGTGTTGCCGGCCTGGTCGGCGCCTACCTGCTCGGCAAGCGCATCGGTTACGGCAAGGAAGCGATGACGCCGCACAGCCTGACGCTGACCATGGTGGGTGCCTCGATGCTGTGGGTGGGCTGGTTCGGCTTCAACGCCGGTTCCAACCTCGAAGCCACCAGCGGCGCGGCGCTCGCCTTCATCAACACCATGTTCGCCACGGCGGCGGCGGTGCTGGCCTGGTCACTCGGCGAAGCCATCTTCAAGGGCAAGCCCTCCATGCTGGGTGCTGCTTCGGGCGCCGTCGCCGGTCTCGTCGCGATCACGCCGGCCTGCGGCTCGGTCGGCCCGATGGGTGCCATCGCGATCGGCTTTGCCTCCGGCTTCATCTGTCTGTGGGGCGTAAGCGGCCTGAAGAAGATGCTCGGTGCGGACGACTCGCTCGACGTGTTCGGCGTGCATGGCGTGGGTGGCATCCTCGGTGCGATCCTTACCGGCGTGTTCGCCGCGCCCAGCCTCGGCGGCACCGGGGGCGACGACTTCTCGATCGCCTCGCAGGTGCTGATCCAGGCCGAAGGCGTGGGCATCACCATCCTCTGGTCAGCGGTGGTCGCTTTCATTGCCTTCAAGATTGCCGACGTGCTGATTGGTTTGCGTGTTCCCGAAGAAGAGGAACGTGAAGGCCTCGACATCACGGCCCACGGCGAATCGGCTTACCACTACTAAGCACTGCTCCCCAGCCCCCGCCCGCCGGCGGGGGCGACTGATTGGCGGACACTTCCTACCCAGGTGGTGTCCGTTTTTTTTCGCCGTTCGGGGGAGTAGAATTGTTACTTTACGCATAGCCTCCAAGGCCCTTGCCAATGCCGACTGACGGCGACATTTTGCAGTTCGTGGAAGCGCCCCTGCTGCCAGACATCACTGCCGCCACGCGGCAGCCTTGGCGCGTGCTCGTCGTCGACGATGATCCCGACGTACATGACACCACCCGGCTGGCACTGGCGGGCCTGACGATCCTCGATCGCCCGCTGCTGCTGCTGCATGCGTTCACGGCGGCGACCGCGGTCGAGTTGTTGCGCAAGGATCGCGCCGTGGCGGTGGTTCTGCTTGATGTCGTCATGGAAACCCCGACGGCCGGTCTGGCAATCATCGCGAAAATCCGCGAGGAACTGGGTCTCCACGACATGCGCATCATTCTGCGCACCGGCCAGCCCGGTTACGCGCCGGAACATGAAACGGTGCGTCGCTATGACATCAACGATTATCACAACAAGGGCGAACTGACCCGCGACCGCCTTTACGTCGCCCTGTCGACGGCGCTCCGCGCCTACGACCAGCTCGCGCGCGTGGCGGCGCTTTCCGAACGGCTGGAAAACCAGGCCTATTTCGACGCGCTGGTCGACCTGCCCAACCGCAACGCCTTCATCGAGGCCATCGACCGCCGCGTTGCCGCCAGCGGAAGCCAGGATAATGTGCTGGCCCTGATCGACATCGACGAATTCGCCGAAATCAACGACATGTTCGGCCACGGCTATGCCGACCGGCTGCTCGCGGCCATTGCGCGGCGCATCGAACACAGCATGGACCATGAAGAGGGTAGCGTCCTGATCGCCCGGGTCGGCACCGACACCTTCGGCGTGTTTGGCCGTGCCGATCTGCTGTCACCCCGGTTGCTGCAGGCGATTTTTGCCGCGCCTTTCGCGCTGGACGACAGCGAACATACCGTCTCGGTGGCCGTTGGCCTGGTCCGGCTGGCGGAAATTCCCGATGGCGGGGCGGCCGACCGCCTGAAGGATGCCTCGCTCGCGCTGAAACGCGCCAAGGCGAGCGGCCACGGCCAGAGCGCCTGGTTTACCCCCGCCATCGGTCACGAAACCCGCGAGCGCACGCGCCTGTTGCACGCCCTGCGGCGGGCTTACGACCATGAGCACCTGTTTCCCGTTTATCAGCCGCAATTTTGCCTGGCGACCGGCCGGATTGTCGGCTTCGAGGTGCTGATGCGCTGGAAGAACGAGGAAGGCGAGTTCGTCGCGCCCGACCGGTTCATTCCGGTGGCGGAAAATTCCGGGCTGATCGTCAGCCTCGGCACCTGGATTCTGCACATGGCGCTGTACGCCGCGTGCGAACTGCGCCGTGCCGGGCTGACCGACTTTCGCATGGCCGTGAATGTCTCGGTGGTACAGTTCCGCCATCGGGATTTTCTGGCCATGCTCGATACGGCGCTGGAAGCAACCGGCGCCAGACCGGATGAGCTCGAGCTCGCGATCACCGAATCGGTGGCCATGATGGGCGGGGGCGCCATTGCGGAAGTCTTCGCGGCGTTGAAGGCGCGCGGCGTCGGCCTGGCCATCGACGACTTCGGCACCGGCTTTTCCTCGCTGTCGTATCTTGACCAACTGCCCGCCGACCGCATCAAGATCGACCGCGCATTCGTCCAGTCCCTCG